>JAEESA010000147.1 GCA_016286115.1 Lachnospiraceae bacterium | reverse complement strand
GAGTACAGCCACCTTCTCCAGTTGTCTTGCGTAATGTCCGAGGACATCTTTTTTGTGGTCTGACATTTCACTCCATTAGTTGATAAACGTGATAATTTGCCGGGCCCGTGGTCCCGATCAGGCGATACCCGTCCGGTTCCTCTTCCGTCAGCTTGTCCGCGCGCAGAACCACGCAGTTGCAGCCGCATTTTAAGGCCTTTTTCCGGATCGCCTCCGTGTCGTAAGTCCCTTCCGGATTAAGAAGCGCCTCCAGCTTGTCGTTTCCGAGATTATTACGCGAGGATTCCGAAAGGATCGTCGCGTCATACTGCCGCACGCGGAAATTGATCTCGCCGGGGGAAGCCAGCTTCGGTTCTTCCACATTCTCATGGATGAGGTCGCACGCCTCCACCACATCCTGTGGCACCTTATAAAGGTTCTGCGCCGGGGCGAAATTGACCTCGTTATACGAAAAGACCCCGCTCTTGAAGATCAGAAACGCCAATGCCAGCACGAGAAGATACCGGAGCGGCTTCATTTTGATCGTAAAGGCCAGCTTCGTAAAGCACAGCGCGATGAACACCGGCACCGTCAGCACCCAGAGCGTTCTCCAATAATCCCCGTACATGATCTTGTTGTAGATCGGAACGGTAAAGGGATTTAGTACGAGGATCAAAAGCACGCCAAGATACCCGGCCGTGTTCTTTTCGATCCTGTCCTTATTTCTCCAAAGCAGAAGGAGCAGGGCGCACACGATAAAGATCCAGATAAACCAGCCGCTGCCTGCCGCCGTCGGAATATGAAACTGATAATTTGCCAGGGCTTCCTTTAACCATTCTCTCATAACATGACCACCCCCGCAAGGATTCCTCCGTATACAACGCAAGGAATACAGCAGATCACTCCCTTAAGCAGGATCGACGGTCTTCGTTCCCTGATGGTGGAAACGATCGTTCCTGCCGCCACCACGAGAACCGATGTAAGAAAGGCCGTATTCGAGAACACACAGGACGCGCAGACAGCGATCAAAAGCAGGATCCACCGCCTTCGCTCTCCGGCGTAATGCATGGCGCCGAGCATTCGATGGAGCACCATCGGCACGGTCAGGGCCTGGATCATGGCCTTCCCCTGCCAGGCGCGGACCAGGAAGAAGTACTGGCCGTTTCTCGTGGAATAGCTTCCCACAAGATAGATCAGGATCAAAAAGAGCAGGAAAAACCCGCATTTCTCCGGATCGTCCCGGAAAAACTCGGTTCCCAGACAGTACAGCACAAAAAACGCCGATATGATCAGAAGGAACGGCATCAGCGTGTGACAGATGATCGCCGGATGGATGCCGCTGGCCTGCGACAAAACCGCCTCCGCCATCTGGAAGGGGGAGACGACGCGCTTGATATTCGCGGTCACCGGCACTTCATGGCCGAGCTCCCTGTGCTGGGTCAGCATCTCGTCGGTCTGCGCGGCCGCGGTCACCAGCGACACGACCTCCGCGTCATCCCAGTCCTCGTGTTCATAGATCATGGAAAGCGACGCGGAACCGACAACGAGGATCGCCACCAGAAGAAAGACCCAGACGGGCTTCTTAATGGCAATCTCCTCCTTCTTCCGGTTTTTAAACTCTTTAATGGTCAGGATAAATCCGTGAACGCCCGGCACCGAGAGCAGGATGATCGAAAGGATCGTCAACACATGGGTCGGCACGCGTAAAAAGATCAGCGGCACGGACAGGATCTGGAAAAGGGCGAGCGAACCCGCCATCCCGGTCACAATAAGCTGAACTACGTTCTTTTCCCGGATCGAAAGAAGTTTTGATATGCTTTTTCCCGAAAAATAACACTGGATCCATAAAAGGATGCAGGTCAGGATCACTCGAAACAGCATCATAGGATATTCCACCATTGGTTACCAAAATATACAGTCCATATCGAAAGAAACAGGATCCCGATGCTCGCGCCCATGATGATCCGGCGGTAAGCCAGCTCCCCGATGGAGCAGTGGATCTTTTTGTTGAAAAACAGCATCAGCATCCAGAAGGCGAACGGGATCAGATACCGCCCCTGCACGCCCGCGATCCGCTCCGCGCCCACAGGATTAAACGCGAGATATAACGCAGTCCAGATCAGGCACTGGGACAAAAACATCAGAACCACGCTGCCGATCTTAACGGCGCGCAGCTTCCTCTCTCCGAGGTCCTCCCTCGACCCTTCGGTGAGGGCCAGGAACGCGAAGAACACCGGGATCAGGTACATCCCAAGCCCCGTATATTTCCCGGCATAGGCGAAGTTCGTCCAGACCTTGTTCCCGAGATAATACGGCGCCTGCCATTCGAAGATGTTCTGCACAAGAAGCCTCAAGTATTTGAGGGGCTCCTGCAGGATCATCATCAGCTGCCCGTGGGTATCAGCCGCCGCGCGCCGCGGATCGGAATACAGGTCGGTCCCGCCGTGGCCTGCCATGATCGTTGGCAGGACAAAGGTCGCTGCCAGCGCAAACGCGATCCCGAATAAGAGCAGGATAAATAATCTTCTCGACTTTTTACTCGCAAACCGCTCCTTCGGAAGAAACGCGTAGATCAATACCATCGGGAAATAAACAGCCTTCGGGATCACGCCGACGGCCATCGCCGCGAGCCCCAACGCCACCCATTTTTTATTGATCGGGCCTTCACTCATAAATACCTTCGTGAAGACCGCGTACCCGAGCATTAGAAACGCATTCACAAACGCGTCGTAGGAGAAGGAGGTCGCGAGTACAAGCTGGATCGGCAGGAGGCCGATGAAAAACAGGATGTGTTTTCCGAGCTTACAGAACCGGATCGCGAACATCATGATGATCGAATAGCTGATCAGATTAAAGAGATTGCTGATATAGACCCGGGCCGAAAAGCTGCAGGACAACACTCTCCCGAGATACATCCCGATCGCCTGGAAGACATAGCCCACGCGTCCGAAGACGGTCGTATAGGGATAGTCCGGCGGCTGCGTTCCGACCTCTTCATCCAGCGTATCCACATAGGCTGCGATGCCCTCAAGTTCTTCTTCCGTATCGCTCCCCGGAACGCCGAGCGAATAGTAAAGCTCATTCGCGTCGGACAGCCCCACTCTGCCGAAATACGACATCTGGTTGATGCAGGAATAATGCACCTGCTCATCCCAGCAATTCAGCGTGATCCCATGGGAAAAGGTCAGCGCCGCTCCAAAGCTTATACTGATCACGAGGAAACAAAGCTCCATGCGTTTTGTGATCAGTTCCCTTAAAAAGACCAGCATGCAAACGCCTGCCGAAAGCGCCAGAAAGAGAAGGAACCGCTGCCATTGAAACTCAAAGAAATTGCTGACGCGCACCGTCGTAAGGTATTGTGCGTTCTCCCGGTCCAAAACGATAAAGAGGTTTTCGACCTTGTCCGAAACATGGGTCACGCCCACGCCGAGGATCCCGATCAGCGTATCGTCCTTTTCCGTGTACTTTTCCTGCCCATAGATCGACCATGTGTCAAGAAGCACGGTGTAAGGGATGTTTTCCGTACTCTCCGACCCCACATAGACATGGTTCACATATGAATTATCCAGAGGGAATTTTAAATAAACCGGATCTTCATAGACCGGCCGCGCCGTCCCGCTGACCGGCGTATAGCTTTCCGCGCCGGACTGGTACCGTTCCCGCCCGCCGGTGGGATCCGGCAGCTCTTCCATATCGATTACAGCGGTCTCGAAAGAAACGCGCGGACTGACCAGAGACCGGGCGTTCATCAGAACCTCCACGATCCCCGCCGCAGCCACCGCGATCACGATCGCGATTATGATCCTATAGCGATAACGTAAAGATTTCACCTTGTTCATCAAATGCCGGGTGGTAATTCGGATCCGTCTTCCCCGAAGCCAGCTCCCGGATCACCACATCCTCACTTTCCGGACTCTCCTTTTCCTTTACCTGCACAAAGGGGGTATATACGATCAGGCTCCCTCCTTCTCCCACGTTCCTGCATAAGCGGACCGCGCCGAGGATCCCCCGTTTGAAGCCTCCATATCGGTCATACAGCTCCCGTTTTACCATGAGGCATTTATCGGAAACTGCAGATACATCCTGCTGCATCAGGGCATGGGCAGCAAACCCCGGCTCTTCTTTTAAAAGCCCGCGGAAAAGATCCCGCACTCTTCCTTCTTGGGAAATGATCTTTCCGGAGGAACTGATCCTGCCCAATTCATTATACACCAAGCCCCCCGCAATGCCAACTTCCGGACGGATGCAGATGGACAGAAGGCGCTCGATGAATTTTTCCGAACCGCCCTTCCAGATCCCGTTCAGAAACAGCATGAATTGTCCCGTAGTCTTATCCTTTTCACGGTAAGTAAGGATCTGGGTCTTGCCGTAAAGCCGGCCGGCTTTGCGCTCACTTTCCAGAAGCTCCACGCTTTCGGGCTGTGTGATGATCGTAACATGAGGCTTTTCATTCAATGGCAATATCGGTTCATAATAGCCTAGCCTCGTGTAATTTCTAACCTCCGCGCCGATAAAGCCGCGTTTCAGAAGATCGTCTTTGATCGCCGCGCGGCCGGCGGTATAGCAATACATTTTATTCTCCGGATTCATCGCCGTGCTGGAAAGATGGCTCCTCCAGTGATAGAGGACCTTGGGCACATGCGAAACCTTCTTGCTGTTCCTGACGCAGCGCAGGATAAAATCATAGTCCTGCGAACCGTCGAATTCATTCCGAAACGGTCCGGCTTCCCTCACCACCTCTTTTTTCACCATAAAAAGATGGCAGATATAATTGCAGCTCATCAGCATGTCGGGATTGAAGTCCGGTTTGAAATGCGGCTCGAAGAAATCCTCGAGTTCAAAATCCGCCTTGTCTTCATCCGAATACAGGCAGTCCGCACCGGTCTCGTTGATGCATTTTACCATCTCATAAAGCGCGTCCGGCGTGAGCACGTCATCATGATCCAGAAGCGCCAGGTAATCGCCGGAAGCAATCCGGATCGCCTCATTCGTATTCCCCGAGATCCCGTAGTTTTTGTCCAGTGTCCGGACCCGGATCCGAAGGTCCTTATTCGCATATTCCTTTAAGACCGGGTCCGTACTTCCGTCCAGGCTCCCGTCTGCAATGCATAATTCCCAGTTGGTATAGGTCTGCGCGAGCACCGAATCGATCATCTCCCTAAGAAACCGCTCCGGCGTGCGAAATACGGGAACCGCGATGGAAATGACCGGCATCTCATCAAAGGTTTTCTTTCTCTGCTTCGCAAGCTCCTTATCCGTCGGAAGATGACGCCGCATCCAGACATCATAGTCCACATCCTTTGCCTGCAGGCGCCGGGAACGGATCTCCCTATACTCCTCCGCCGACAGATTCTCCCGATACCATTCGTCATCCGCTTTCTGAAGCTCGTCCCCGTGGAAAAGCTCATCCATGCGGCTTTTATATCGCCTTCGCTTTTCCCGCTTTTCGCGTTTCAGCTGATCCAGATTATAGACCACCTCATCGGTGCAGGAATCCTCTCCGAAAAACACCTTCGCTTCCGCCAGCTCCTCCATGTCGAGAAGGAGAAAGAAGCCCCACTTCTTCTCCCTGTCCTTCGGCTCTTTAAAAAGCGCCACGATGTCCGGGCGGATCATCGTGCTCGCGTCAGCGACATGCACCCCGCCCAGGTCTTCCGCCCACACCGAAAGCGGCCTGTATTCCTCATAAAGGTCGGAAAGATAGCCCCAGCCCGCCATGCGGATCGTGTTGCCGTTCAGCGCGAACTGGTCGATATGGTAATGCACATTGGGCTCCCTGCAGCTTTCGATCTCTTCCGGAGAAAGGCAGATCACCTCTGCCCCGTCCTTGCCCGTCGGCCGGGTGATGCAGACGGAAACCGAGCTGCCGATGCTGCTCAAAGGTTCCTCTGTCTCTAAAAAAACGCGGAATCCGATCCAGGGATTTGCGGCATCATACATATCCGCCACATCCTGCCGCCGCACCAGCTGCTCCTTTGTGTTCACGGTGAGGGACGAGACCCCGTCACCCCGCACGACGATCCGAAGGCGGTCTTCCTGTTTCTCCTTGTAAAGAAGCCAGCCCGCGACAAGAAGCTGCCGTTTGGACTTATCGATCCGTTCAAAATATTTAACCGTGTCTACCTGATAGACCGCAAACCCGCAGTCGATCGGCTGATTTTGAGGTCCCATAGTTTAACTCCTTACATAAAGGGCTGTCACACACATAACCTCCATAAACACTGCTGCCATTATCACATAATTTCTAAACCGTCCCGGCCTCGCCAAAAGGATCCGATTAGACCGGAGCGTCAGCATAAGGATCGGCACATAGGGTAAGAATCCTCTTCCGAGCGTGCCGATCATCCACTCTTCCCCGGAAGCCACCCACCGGGCTATGATCACACCAAACACGCATAAGATCCCGGCTGCGCCGATCAGGCCGAAGGCCACCCGTTCTTTTACTTTCAGCGCCGGCACCTCTCCCTCGACACGAAATACCGTCAGAAGAAGAAGGATCAGCATGACCAGAATGAGGTACTGCGGGATCACGATATTCCCCTCTCCGAGCACGACCCCGCCCATGGAGAAAAGAAGATCGTCTCCCTGCTCATAGATCATGTCAGCAAAGATGCGGATGCTCTCCCCCGGATTCTTTACAATCACGCCCAGCCCGGCCGGCGCGGATATGATCGAGAGGATGAGGCAGACCGGCACCATCGAAAGCGCCGTCCACGCCACCATTTTTTTCTCCGCGTCACCCGACTTTCTGAACGTAAAGAATACCGGCAAAAGCAGCAAACAGACCGGGAAGAGCGCGATGCTCCTGCTCACGGCAAGAAACCCCGCCGCGGCCACGCATAGGCCGTAATCAATGAACCGCCACCGGTCCTTTTCCCCGTATAGCGTGTGCAGTATGAGCGCCAGGAAAAGGAAGGCGAGAACGGTCGAAATGCTCTCAATGCTGACCGTGGTCATTGCCTGCAGCGTGACCGGAAGGAGCGTCAGAACGAAATACATCTCCTTTCCGAACGGCAGGCGTTTGATCGCATACAGCATGAAGAAGAACAGCCCCGCCGTAAAGCCGATCCGTACCGGCGAAAAGTACGAAGGATCCAGCTGCATCGAGGCGTTTGTCCCCCCATAGGCCGGGATCAGCACCATAAAGACCGGGAGCAGCACAGCCATGCATACGCACCACACATAGTCCGTCTTCCACTTCTTTTCAAAAAGGGCAAACCAGACAAAAGCGATCAGCGCGAGCAGCAGGATCGCGAAGACGATATACAGCTTCTGGAACGCCTCCCATTGATCCCACTTCACGCGCAGCGCGACCCGGTCCCCATCGGCAAGTACGAGCGAAAGCGCATTCTCCTCCGTAAACCCTTCGGGGCAAACGGAAACAGTCAGCGTCTCTCCCGCTGTATAAGCATACTCTCGCAAAAACTTTACCGGTTCCCAGGCCCATTCCCTGATCTCGCTGACCGGGAGTTCTGTCTCGCAGACCACCTGTCCGGTTTTATCCGACTCCACGGTGATGAGGAGCTTTCCCCCTTGGCCGGCAACTCCGTAATTCACAAAGCTCAGCTGAAATTCAAAGAGCTTCGCATTCCGTTCCGACCGAAACGTTGCCGTATACACATCTCCCGGCTTCAACTGCTCCGTAAAGCTGTCATTGGCTCCGCCAAATACCGGCTTTGCGTATTCTGCCTTTACCTTGAGTAACCCATAGGCCAGGATCAGAACGGCAGCGGCCAGAAGGATCAATAGTTTCCCGTATGTACTAAAAAATGTCTTTTTCTTCATTCAATACTCCCTCAGAAACAGACACTGGATCACGATCACATGCATATAGAGCGCGGCGAGGATCGCCTCCCGCAGGATCAGCTCCCCGTTATTCACATGGATCTTATCCGTTTTGAGCAGCAGCAGGAGGGGCAGCAAAAACGGGATAAAATATCTTCCCTGCACGCCCTCCGCGACCTCGGAAGTCGCCGGCGTGTTTCCG
>JAEESA010000004.1 GCA_016286115.1 Lachnospiraceae bacterium | reverse complement strand
GGCTACTTTGGGGCGGATAGTCTTGTCATTCATCTCTATGCTGCTTCGGCTGTTCCTGTCCTGCCAGTTGAGATCAGCCTTTGTGTACGGAGTTTCGGGAAGGATCTCGTGAAGATCCGCATCAATGAGATCTGCAAGTCTTGATGCCATTCTTCTGGTAACGCCGCTTGCAGAGAAGAATGCAACCAGTTTTTTGCTTCCGCGCTTAAGGTCAGGAATGCTTTTGCCAATCTCTTCCTCATGTTCTGCAAGATAATCCAGTTCTCGCTTATACTCTTCTTCGGAAATCTCCCCCAGCTTGTAACACATCTCGAGCGTGTCGCGGTCATTAAGGATTACTTCGCCGTTCTCATTGATCCTGTAGAGATAGCGCTCTCCCTCGACTACATTTCCGGGCCAGGTGTCTGAATGGTCTACTGCAATACCGTGTGTCTTTTTTTCTTCTGCCATAATGACTCCTTTCAGCGAGTGATGAATATCACTATGATCTGATAGATTTATGATGTAACACTTTTATTTTATCATCAGGGTATATTTTATCAAGCGTTATGCGTTATAGAGAACAAAATGCACCTGGAAGGTGAGTTTTGGTTTTCACGAATGCAAATAAAAAACCTTGAAAACTCAGAGTTTTCAAGGTTTTTATAAGTCGGAGTGACAAGATTCGAACGTGTCACTTTAAGGCTTGAAAGCCTTACTGGGTAAGGACTTTATATTTTTCGTGTCATATTTTGTGTCATATTATGATGACTTTTCGTCTCTTTTAGGATCCTCGGGAGCACCTTCCAAGAGACCGCTGTAATATTCCACGGCCTTTGCATTGAACACCTTTGATTTGTCGCTCATAGTGTTCCGGTAGACCGATTTAAGAGTGGAATCCGTAGACCACCCGCCGCGCTCCATTATGTACTGATCCGGCACACCCATAGCGTGGAGGCTGGATGCGGCATAATGCCGGAGGTCGTGGAAACGGAAATTGAGTCCCAGCCTCTTCCTGAGCTTGTAGAAGGTGTGGTCTATGGTGGTCGGTGTGCCGCTGTAGATCCGTTCTTCCGGATCCCCGTCCTCAATCAAGGCGATTATGTCCGGCGGAAGCTCTACACGGCGGATAGAAGAGCTGTTTTTCGGCATATCTTTATGAACCCACTGTTTATTTTCGTCCTTAACTACGTCAGAATGGACATAGACGGCGTTGAAATCCCTCAGCACATCTTTATGCCTTAAGCCGCATATCTCGCCTCTGCGAAGCGTTCCGAAGGCCGCAAGGGCTATACAGAGTTTAAGACGGCCTTTCGCCTCAGTCATAAGGAGTTTGATCTCTGCATCCGTAGGCACATGGTAGGTGGGTGGTATACGCTCCGGAAGCCTCACTTTGTACACACGGTCGGAATACTGCCGTATGGAGGACAGAACTAGCCCATAGACGCATTTTACACTTTTGGCTGACATATCAGCCGAAAGATCGCTGACGTACTCCTGGAGCTCCACACTGGTCACATCTGCCACCATAAGCGGGCCAAGTTTCCCCAGATGCTTGTCACGGATCCGTGAATATTCCCTTATTGTAGCTGGAGATACCACATTACGTCTCGTATCGATATACTTGTCAACAGCCTCGGAGACTGTGAGACGTCCTTTGTTGTACCGTTTGCGGTCATTCTGGAAGCGCAGGGCCTGCATTTCAGCCTCATTCTTGGTATCTGCCGTAAATGAACGGTAGACAGCCTTTTCCATGCCGTCTACGGTCTCATAATGGGAAAATACCCGAACTCTCCAGGATCCGGATTTCAGTTTCTTAGCTTTTGCCATGAAATCGCCTCCTTTCTGCAAAAAATAAGAGCCCAACCGCTAATGCAGTCGCGCTCTCCAAAAGGTTTCCCTTTTTCCTGCGACTACATTATATCATCAAATCCTTAGTATTCAAACTGCATTCAGCTGTTGTGTTATGGCTTCCTGAAGTATTTTGGAACAGTTGAGCTTGCGCTTGTCCGCCATAGCGACCATCCAAGCCGGAAGAGAAACATTCTTGCGCACCGAACGTGTATCTGTTGCTGCACGATAAGCGATAGTGTCGATCTGTATCAGCGTCTTGAAGTCATCAGGAGAGGCCTTAATATCAGTCTGTGCGGTGGGGGCAGGAATATCGTTACCTTCGTCCTCGTTCACGACAAGCCAGCCGCTTGCAGCATCAGTTATCATATCAATGGCATCTGCAAGGGTATAGCCGCTGGTAACACAGCCAGGCAGATCCGGAACGCTGCATTCATAATAGTCTTCTGCTTCTTTTTTGATGATAGCCGTATAAATATATTTCATATGTTATCCTTTCCGGCGGGAGTTATCTCCCGCCTTTGCTGATTTCCTTCCTGATAACCTTTAGATCATTGTCTCTAAAATCATGTCTTAATGGGATTGTGTACTTTGTTTCATCGTTGTAGTAAATGTCATGCTTGGAACCGTTTCTTTTTAAGTAGTATCCGTTTTCGTTCAGTTCCTTTATTGCCTGCCTTCTTGCGTTCATCCTGTACCTCCTTACATTTATAATTATACACAACATTGTGTAAAAAGTCAATAATTTTGTGTAAAAATACACAAAATAATTTAAAAAAATATACCGTAGATCACATTACCTACGCAGTGATATCTCCGTTTTCCGTATCTCCTCCATCTTCCGTATATTCAGGAGAGTTCCCTAACAATTTTGTATACTTTATAGCTTCCTGCTTCCCTTTATCATTAAGCTTGTCATAATTGGCCAGAAGCTCTTCCTTGTCAGGGGAGAGGGCAGGTGTGGCAGCAGTGGAGGGGGAAGGTGTATTGGCAGCAGAGGACATAGGAACATCTAACCCCATAAGCCATGCTTCATTAACATTAAGTGCAAGGGCGAGAGCATGTAAATTCTTTTGCTTTGGCTCGTAACGGCCGGCAAGGTAGGAACTCAAAGCGCCTTTGTTTATTCCCGTGCAAGCAATCAAGTCAGCTTGCTTCATATTTCTTATTCGCAATGCATCTCTTAGTCTTTCTGCAGTTGTACTCATAATTTGTTTCCTCCGTTTAAGAAAAGCATAATACAAAAGTTTAGAAAAAGCAACAAAACGAAAACGAAAAATAAAAAAAGTTTAGAAAAATAAAAAATAGTTGTTGACAGATAATTTTATCGGTGTTATAGTTTAGAAAACTAAACAAGAACAAACCGAACAGGAGGTGAAAACATTGTTCGATTACAGTAAGTTACGGGGCAGAATCAAAGAAAAGTATGACACGCAGGACGCCTTTGCTGATGCAATAGGCATTGGAAGAGTATCATTAAGCAAGAGGTTAAATAATCAGCTTGAGTTTACCCAAGAAGAAATGAAAAAGGCAGCAGTTGCGCTTGGATTCTTGCCGGAAGAGATACCTCTTTATTTTTTTACAGAGAAAGTTTAGAAAACTAAAGCTTTCTGCTATCCTACGGACAGCAGAAAAATAACACCCTTGACAGGGTGTTATTAAACAAATCCTAAGGGTAAAGGAGGTAAGCAATGTCGAAAAAACTTGGTATCACAGTTAAAGCTACGACAGTGTGGCTGGAAGAAAGCTTGATAGAAAGACTGCGTGATTATGCCTACACAGAACGCATCAGTATAAGGGAAGCGATTACCAGAGCCATAGAAGCGTATCTAAAGGACAAGGAAATCATAAAGCGCCCGGAGAGGTAGGAGGAAAGGTATGGATATAGAAAAGCTGGATAAAGTGATAGACACGATAGAGAAAAAGATTCTCGAAGAGACAGAAGAAGATAAGAAAACACATTGTTTTGCAAATCCAGAAATGATAAGCGCCCTTGCCGAGCTTATCTATGCAAGGATGCTTTTAGACTAATTAACGCGCTGTTTGTTTGAAGGTTTGAGACTGTCAAGTACATCGTAAGTCTTTTTGAGAAAATCGAGAGCTTCATCCGGACGCATGGGCTCTGTTTCCGCAGCATTCCAAGACTTAATGTATTCGGCCGCAAACTGCACAGCTAATTCTTTAGTATTCATGATGGATTATCCTCCTTTCCAAGACTTGGGCGCACCACCGCCCTGTAAGGAAAGGATATCACAAAGTTGCACCGGTGCAACAGGAAGGAGGCAGTATGAGTAAGGGAGAAGAAATCATAAAAATCGCAATGCTGAGAGTCCATATTACCAGCATAAAAGATCTTGCAGATCGTATCGGCCTTGAACCGGCGACTCTCAGATACAGCCTAAGGAACCCGGGCGGGATGCCTCTGGGAAGGCTTAGGGCGATAGCTGAAGTTATCAATCTGTCGTCGGAAGAGATTGCAACAGTGGTACAGACAACACCAATGAGGTGAGAAAGGAAAAGCAATGACCACAAGGGAGAAGATGCTAAGACTCAGGACCAAGGCAGCATGGATCCGCCACAAAAGACGGAGGGCAAAGTCGGAGATTATAAAAGAACGGTTACGGGCAGAGGCTGACTTCTGGGATGGAGTAGCTGATGACCTCCAGGAGCTTCTTGTTATCAAGTCACACAGGGAGGCAGTAAATGAATAAGCGTATACGGATCCTCGCAATGGCATTCGGAATACTTCTTGGCATGATAGCCGGATACTTTATATGGGGCGGGATCATGTGATTCCGCACACAGAAACCATGGAGGAATAAATGAGGCTATGCTGTCGCAGCCCTACAAGGAGAGATCATGATAAATACCCCTACCTTAAGACAATTAATAAGTGCGGTCCCGAAAGAACAGCGTATCTGTATTATCCGGAACTGCGAAGACATAGTATATGTCGGTTTCTGTGCAGACATAAAAGATCCGCTTGGAAGCAATCCGTTTAATCCTGCAGAACAGGCAATGGAGCATTATGTCAGGAAAATTGTTACGGATACGGAAGTAAGAGACAAGAACTGGAGGGAGAACGGACACATAGCTCCTATAGAGTTGGAAGAAGCCCCCGACTATGAGTTCAAGGATTTGGAACAGAAGACATATCTGAAGATATACATCTGAGGGAGGGAGACCGTGAACATATTAGGGATACTGTTGATTTTTACCGTTATGGCAGCAGAACTGGAAGATACGGAACCGGAGATGGAGCTGATCCGGACAACAGTCTACGACGGCCCGTCAGACCATACATCAACCGGAAGGAAGGCAGAATATGGCATAGTAGCCTATGATCCGGCCTATTACGGCAGAACATGCATCCTCTACACAGAGGATATGCAGTATATCGGGATATTCGAGTGCCAAGATACGGGGGGGCACAAGGTACGGACGGGGCAGGTAATGGACGTTTATTGTCCGAACAGACAGGCTTGTTATGACTGGGTAGCAGAGAACGGTGAATACTGCTACGTACAGTGGGTAGATGCAGAAGGCTGAGATATGAGCGATATCAGGATTTATCTGAAAAATTCAACAAGACAGATCAAGGCATCAAAGCGCAGGGGAATGTACCTGCTCGCGTGCAGATCAAAGAACGGCGAAGAGGTAACATGTCCCACACCGCCCATAGTATTCAAGGCTTCATCGGCGTGGCTTCAGACTGAAGCTATGCTGCTCACGGAAGCACTCCGCAGGGTGAAGAAACCCTGCAACATCGAATTATACAGTGAAAATACGCAGCTTGACACGCTTTTACATAAATGGATCCCGTCATGGGAAAAAAAGGACTGGAAAAAGTCCGACGGCGAAGATGTGCCGGAAATATACAGAGATCTTGCGGAACTGGCCAGAACGCATGAGATAAATGTAACCAATAAACGCCATGAGTACAGCTCATGGATGGAAACACAGCTGAAGGGAGAAGAAGCATGTTTGAAAGATTTGGAGAATTTGATTCATACGAGGAGATCAACAGGGCAGCAGAAGGCCTGAAGGAAGAGGGCGACATTGAGAGCCTTAAGGTGCTTGCCGAAGAAAACGGGCTGGATCCGGAAGACGCAGAGGACTACATGAATGACAACCTTTACGGACTCTTCTGCAATGAGATCCAGGCGGCACTGGGCAAGATAAAAGTGGAATGCAAAGAACTTAAACCCAAGGACCTTATGGAGGACTGGGTGGACTATCTGCAGACCATTGTTATGGATGAAAGCGACATAGCGCAGGCTGTAAGGAAGAAGGGAAAGACCCTCGCCGGAATGATGGCAGCACTGCTCAAGTGGTCATTCGAACACCAGCAGTCAGTTCCTCAGAAAATCGTAAAAGCTGCGGGAGTATCAGCCGGCAAAGTGACATTCGGGATACCCTGCATGGCAGACGCGAAACGCATAATCAGGGAATATTACCTGGGAGGTGGAGAAAAGTGAGCAAACCTCTCCCAAAGATGCCTAAAATGCGCAAGATTCCCCAAAAATCATACGCATGGGCAGAAGATCTTCTGCCTGATAAATATATCCTTTTTTACAAAAGAAAATCGAATATAGCAACAGTCACATGCTCTGCATGCGGAAAGACCTATGAAGGACGGACGGATTATCCGGAAACCTTTGAACAGCAGGCGCAGAGGCATATCGAGATCCCTTACCACAATACGAAGGGACAGTGCATCCTGTGTCATGCGGTAGGTACTTACAAGAGCGAAGGCAGATGCCGGTCAGAATTCCACCCGTCCGTAAGCTGGGTGACAGGACAGAAGATGGGTGATGATTTTGTGTTCAGGGCATTCACCACAACCGCCCTGACGCACAGATGTCAGAAGACAGAGATAGAACATTATGAATATGCACGCATATTCCTGCGTAAAGGGAAAAAGCCCGAAAAATGGTACCGCTGGACTGACCACTGGGCAAGCGGGCAGCCCACATGGCATCCGCACAACATAGGCGGCATATACAACATAAGCATAATAAGGTGGCACTATGATCCGTATTACAGAAAAGAACTGGACAAGACCTGGATGAGATACGGAATCCTGCGGAACGGATACGATCCCCTTGACTACTACGAAGCCCTGTCATGGCATCCGGCGCTTGAGATGTTCCAGAAGAGCGGGATGACTGAGCTTGAAAAGCAGGTGATCAGAGGGTACTCGATCCACTGGAACACAAGATCGAAGACACCGGCAGGACTTCTCAGGATACGTAAGGACAGGCTCAAGGAACTGAAGGACCTGAGGGGTGAAAGAAAATATCTGCTGGCTTTTCAGGCAGAATGCAAGAGTGGCAGACGTTGGACTTCCGAGGAGATAGAGGAGCATATATACCTCGAACAGTTCTGGGACAAAAGGGATAAGGAAGTCATGCAGGAAGTTTTTAAGCATACCACGATAAAAAAACTGACCGACTACCTTGAGATAGCACAGGAAGCGCCAAGGCATCTTTACATCGATTATATCCGCATGCGGATGGATGAGGGCTACGACCTGAGCAATTCCGTCTATCTTTTTCCCAGAGACCTTCAGAGCGCGCATAACGAAATGGTGCTGCAGAAGGAAGCTGCGAAGCTGGATAAACGCATAAAGGAAGTGGAGAAGAATTATGCAGACATAAAGAAACAGTACAGGAAGACTGCAAAGATCTACTCCTTTGAATCAGACGGCTATCTGATCCGGCCGGCAAAGTGCGCCGGAGAGATAGTGATGGAAGGAAGGCTCATGCACCACTGCGTAGGAGGTGACAATTATCTTGAGAAGCATGCCAAAGGTAAAAGCTTCATTCTGCTCATGAGGAAGAAAGAAAAGCCGGAAGAACCCTACGTAACCATAGAGATAAAGGATAAAGAGATAGTCCAGTGGTACGAAGCTTACGACAAGAAGCCTCACGAAGATGAGATACAGCCATGGCTGGACGGATATATAAAATACCTGGAGGGAAAGAAGAATGGAAGAACACGCAATAAAGTATCAGCAGACATATAACGAGTTCAAGATAGAGTTTGATTATGAAGAAGCTGAGCTCAAAAAGAACATGGAGCGCACCGCAAAGAGCTTCGTGCGTATAGGCTACCTGCTGAAGGTGGCAAGGGATACGGATATCCTTAAGGAATCACCGTATGAAAGCTACATCGACTTTGCAGAGAAGGAATATCACATCGACAAGTCCCAGGTATCGCGTTTCATCAATATCAACGACAAGTATTCCAAGGGCGGAAATTCTGAAGAACTGGATGACAGATATAAAGGCTTCGAGTACTCGAAGCTTGCGATCATGCTGACTCTTCCGGACAAGGTAGCAGAGGAGCTTACACCGTCTTACACGAAATCAGAGATCCAGGCCGTAAAGGAAGAAGTGGAGGAAGAAAAGAAGATCACAGACATAGAGGTGATGATGGAAGACAGGCCGGAAGTCCCGAAGGACTTCTCGATGCTTGACCACGCGATCTTCTATATCCTTGAGAATGAGCCGGAACTGTTCGTAGCGCTTGCTGATGAGCATTTTTTCGGGATAAATCCAAAGGACGAGCGTATACCGGAAATAATGGCACCTGCGGGAGCAAAGACATACTCCGTAAGGATACCGACCATGGGAAAATACATGCTGATGTTCAAGGACGGAGACATAAGCCTGGTAAACATAAGGAGCAACACGAAGGAAAAGGTGACTGCATCCGATATAGGGCGCTCCCTTGTGAAGATCTACGATGTGAACCAGGAAAAGGATCCTGCAGATGATAAGCTGGACAGCTCCGAAGACCTCTGGGAACACATTTATGATGCAGAGTTCCCCCGGAAAGAGGAAGTTGCACCGGTGCAACAGCCGAAGGAGAAGAAAAAAGAGTCAAAAGTGTCATCTTCAAAGCCTGAAAAAAAGAAATATGAGAAACCGGAGATAATAGAAGAGCCGAAAAAGCCAGTATCCAAGACGAAGGAAGGGGATTCCGAAAATGAAGAATCCCATGAAATGGGCGTTTCAGAGGCAAAAAATGAAGAAAAGCCCGAATCCACTACGTGGAGTGGCAGCGAAGAAGATGAAAAAACGCCCGAACCGGAGACTGACGACCTTTCCCTTGATAACCCTGAGGATGACAGATACGAGTACATGGAGCCGGATCGGACCATAGAAGCCCTCGAAGAAATACTTTCAGACTATGAGAGGGTAGTGGAGCGCCTGAAGAAGAGGGAAGAAGATTACGACTATGTGGATGTGACCTTCGACCTCGGTTATGCAGAAGCGATATACAACGCAGTGCAGGAGCTTAAGTACATGAAGAAGCTTGGCGGCAGCAGGAGGTAGGGATGAAGAACAACTACATTCAAATACTAACAGAAACTATAGATACTTTTGGCCATAGGATGCAGACCATGGTCGCTATCGAGGAGATGTCGGAGCTTACCAAGGAACTGGTTAAGCATATGCGTGGCCGGGATAACAGAGATGCCATAGCAGAGGAAATCGCTGATGTTGAGATAATGCTGTGCCAGCTAAGGCTCATGCACGGAATAAAAACTACGGATATAGATGCGCTTATAGCAGGAAAAATAAACCGGCTGAAGAACAAATTGGAGGGCAAAGACAGTGGCTGAGGAAAGAAAAGTAAGCGAACACTACGCTGCCATAGCAAAAGCGTGGATAGATAGCAGAGACGAATTTGAGCACCTGAAGGACGCTTCCATCATATATCTGGAAAGCGATCATCGCAAAAAGAGCAAGCGCAAGAAGGTGTTTGGACTGTGCGAGAAGGTCCAGGACAAGAACAAGTGGGCGATACCGGCAGACTTCACGATTACATTTTACAGACCTCATATGGAAAAGTTATCCGAGTGGCAGCAGGAAATAGTGGTTTACCACGAACTGCTCCACGTAGGCTTTTACGGCGAAGACGAACCGATGCAGACAATTCCCCATGATATGGAAGACTTCCGTCAGGTAATCGATATGTTCGGATCCCATTGGGACGAAGACGGTGCGGATCTTCTCAATACAGCGCTTCTCATCGAAATCTCTGAAGATGCGTCATACCTGGAAGAGTCGGAGAACTCGAAAGGAGGAGAGGAATGATGCGAAAGATGAAAAGGCCAGACTACAAAGGATCAAGGGATGAAATTGTTAGATTAAGCATCGAAGCAAGATTCACGGCCAAAATTAAGCTTAAGCTCCATTGCCAAACTGATCCTTGCGTCTTCTTCAAGAGCGATACTGAGTATTGGGTTGAGTGTCCCGTTTGCAAATTAAAGACAAAGCCGTTTAAACATGAATATGAGGCAAAGCAGGAGTGGAATTGGTTAATAGATGAAATCAATAATGCAGGACGAAAATGAAAAGGTGTGTTTCATATGTTCCCGGATCTTTGATGATTACGCATGCCGGGGACCGCTGCATATGCACCATGTGATATATGGAAGGGGATTCAGGGCGGCATCTGAGCAGTACGGTCTCAAGGTCTACCTCTGCCTTCATCATCACGAGGGCGATATGTTTGGATCCAGGGATGCAGTGCATGGAGATGGCAGGGCAGAGGATGCATGGCTTAAGCTGAAAGCTCAAATAGCTTGGGAAAAAGTTTTCACGGACAATCCCGGTTCCGAGGATGCTCATAGGACATTCCGGGATATATTCGGGAAGAATTACATCTAGTTTCTTCTATATAAATGAAATCAGCGGCACAGGCCGCATAAAAGCATTATTAGTATATTAAAGTTAGGAGCAGATTTTGGCATATACCGAGTACATATATGAATCCCCCTGGTGTATAGAGCATGTGTTCTACTGGGAAGGAAATTATGGGGCTAAAGGTGAAAAGCGTTCAGAGAGAAGGAAGGCTACACCGGAGCAGATCAAAAAGCAGAATCAGAGGAACAAGGAGAACAGGATCCGGAGGCTTATCCAGCTGAACTTTGATGAAGGTGACTACTGGCTTACACTCAAGTACCCCAAGGGTACCAGGAAGGCATTCGAAGAAGTGCTTGAGGATTATAAGCGTTTCATAGCTATCATGAGAAAGTGCTATAAGGCAAAGGAAACCGCTTTCAAGTATATCTACCGGGTAGAGATAGGCAGGCGTGGAGGTATCCACATCCATGTGGTCATGAGCAGGCTGGGAGAGGATGGATATAAGAAGTTATCAGGAGCATGGACAAGGGCAAGGAAGGCAACGGACCTTGAGGACATGTTGGCAGAGTATACGGACGGCATGACTCATATCGACTACGTGCACCGTTTCAAGGACGGGAAGATGAGCGACGGCCGTGAGCTGGCAGACTATATCGCCAAAGAGCAGCCGGACACACTGGATGATGGAACGAAGATCCCGGAGGATAAACTTAAGCAGGTCAGCAAGTACGGATGCAGCCGCAACCTTATCCGTCCTGTTCCGGTGAAAAGGACATACAGTCACTGGACTATGCGCCGGATCCTTGACACAGGTGTGGAAGGACTCAATACAACCATTAACCGTCACCGTACTGACGGGTACATAATCGACAAGGAATCATGGGTACAGGGCATCAATCCTATAACCGGACTGTCATACCTGCATTACACGGAGATTCCGGCAAGGAGGAAGAAGGAATGACACTGGATGAAGCGATTAAGCACGCAGAAGAAGTGGCAGATAGTCACGACAGAATAAAACAAATCAAGGCTGTAACTTTAGAGGAATGTAGATGTGCCGAAGAACACAGACAACTTGCCGAGTGGCTCAAGCAATTGAAAGTGTACAAGGAGCAGGACGGTGATGCTATCAGCAAGCAGGCAGTAAATACATTAGTTGACGAATTAGCAAGAGCAATAAGTGATGAAAGGTGTTGCGTGTCAAGGGGAAGAAGTACCGCAACGATAATGCAAGATATTCTCGAGTTGCCATCTCTAACACCACAGCCGAAGATGGGGCGGTGGGTACCATTAGAATATGACGGATATGCAGACGGTAATCCTGTATGGGATAAGTGGGAATGTTCAAGGTGCGGATGGGAGCATAGTGGCGACGAGGAAAGCTTGACGGCATTTTGCCCCAACTGCGGAGCAAAGATGGAAAGGGAGGATGGAGAACAATGAATCAGAAAGTAGGCACATGGGAAGTGTTTCACTATCCCGAACCGGAAGGACGATGGGACTGGGAATGCTCTGAATGCGGCAGCCTTCAGACATTCAGGACAAGGCACTGCGAAATTAGAGTTAACAATGATATGTCCCAGGAAAGCAAGAACGAGACACACCGATAAGGAGGAAGCGAGAATGAAAAGAAAAGCAATAAGTGATTTTACAGCAGAGGAAAAAGAATGGATGGACACGATAGTGATCAATTTTATAATTGCACAGGCAGACGGATACCAGACAGGGTACGCAGAAGCCATCAGAGACTTTACCGAGTGCATTCTGGACTATTGGAACGGATCGGATGATAAACCACAACAGAGCATACTTGATGCACTTGTAGATCTTGGGGTTGAGTTAGGCAAGAAAAAGCAAACGGCAGCAGAAAACATTAGGGAAGCAAAAAAAAGAGGATATGAGCAGTATTACCACTGGGAATATAAGACAAAAGATATGCCTTTTGGTAGTTGTGTCACTCTGTTCACCAAGGAAGAAGAAAAAAATTATTGTGAGGTGGAAGAATGAATAAAGTAATCGGCACATGGGAAGTATTCCATTATCCCGAAACAGAAAAGCGCTGGGACTGGGAGTGTTCCGAATGCGGTAATCTTCAGACCTTCAGGACAAGGCACTGCGAACGTTGCAAGTGTGAGATGGATGACGGTCTTGAGATCCGAATCCAGGAGGAGGAAGATAGCCTATGAAGATATACATATCCGGTCCCGTAACAGGCACCGACGATTATCAGGAGCGCTTCTCGGCAGCAGAGCAGATAATAAATGCAAATGGTGACGGTGATATTGTGGCTGTCAATCCGGTGAAAGAGACTGCAGGTATTCCGGAAGGATCGCCTTGGGAAACCTACATGAGGGCATGCATGAAGATCCTGGCAGACTGTGATGCTATATATATATGCTTGAAGGCTGGACTGGCAGCAGGGGAGCAAGGCTTGAATATCTTGTAGCAATGGAGCTTGGGTTACGGGAGGTGAAGGGATGAGAGTTAGTGATAAGCGAAAGGAAATCCATTATCTTGACTATGAAGAAAGCAGGGCAATATATATGGGCTGGCTTGATTCATACAAAACATCCGTAGCAGAGAAGGATGAGATGCTGACAAAGGTAATGGGAGGATCTATCCGCTACGACAAAGAAGCAGTGCAGACTTCGGTAAGTGGATCACCTTTAGATGATTACATGGCAGCAGTGGAGTCCAGAGGATTAGACAAACGCATAGAACATGCGAGAGGGATGCTTGATAAGTGGCGCGATGTACTGGATGTGCAGGAAATCGAACTGAGAAGGAGCCACGAGATATATGACAAAGTATATGTATGCAGGTACATAGACGGAATGACCGTAAGACAGATAGGCAGGAAGCTTAGCTACTCCAAGTCTCAGGTATTCAGGATAGACCAGGAGATACAGGAGAAGATATCCGGAAAAAAATAAAAGATGGGACACTATGCAACGATTTGCGACTCTGAGAGTGGTACAATGATAGCGTGGAAAATTGAGAGAAAGAATATCGTTAAGGCATCACATGCGTGGTGCCTTTTGTTGTGTGATTATTTATGGCTAAAGAATTTGCAAAGACACTGTACAACTCAAGCATATGGCGTACCCGTATACGCCCTGCTGTGCTGGCAAGGTGCAGATACATATGCGAGACACCCGGATGTTTCAATCCGGCAGAAGAAGTGGATCACATTATAGAACTTACGCCGGAGAACATAAGAGATCCAAAGATTGCTTATGACTTGAGTAATCTTCAAGGGTTATGTTCTGCATGTCATAAAGCAAAAACGAAAGCAGAAATTGAAAGCAGAAAAACCGGGAGTCTCCTGGCTCCTGTGTACTTCAGTCCGGATGGGGAGGTGGTTGTTAAGTGAGTTCGGAAACGAAAAAGAAAAAATCCCCGGCCGCATCCCCCCGGGGTAAGGCCTCCCAGGAGACCTCCTCGAAGACCGCGCCCCCCTCTTCTTTCGAACCCACTGACGGGTGCGTAAGGGGTGTAGGTAAAGAGGCTGAAAAAGTGCCAAAAAATACGTGCATATATTCAGAAACGGAACGAAAGAGAAAAATAAAAAAAGAGCTGAAAAGACTTAAAAAATTACTCGAAAATGTGGACGAAACCAAAAAAAGCGTAGCGCAAAATCTCATCGAAGATGCTGCGTTTATGTATGTAACTCTGGATGAGACCAAGCAGATCATCAACCGGGACGGCATCATAGAAGAGTACCAAAACGGAGCCAACCAGAAGGGCTTTAAGAAGTCTTCCGCAGTGGAAGTATACGACAAGATGGTTAATACATACAGCAAGGTGGTCAAACAGCTCTGCGAAATGCTCCCGGCCGGAGAGAGCGATGATGTGGCTGAGAGTATTCTGGATTTTGCCCGGAGGGTTAGATGACTTATGCGGAAGAATACTACGAGCAGATAAAGAGTGGACAGGAGGTTGTCTGCGAAGAGATACGGACACTTTACGAGCGTGAGTGTAACTGGATGAAGAAGCCGCCGAAGGATTTTCCATTTTACTACGATCCGGAGCGTGGTCAGCATCACATTGAGTTTATCGAGAAGTTCTGCAAGCAGAGCAAAGGCAGATTTCAGGGGCAGCCTCTGCATTTGGAACTATTTCAGAAGGCAAAGCTGGAACTTGTATTTGGCTGGGTGGAAAAAGACACTAACCTTCGCCGGTTTAGGGAAGTGGTAGACATCCGGGGGAGAAAATGCGGGAAATCTACCGAGACGGCAGCAGTTGAGTGGGACATGGCAGTAGATGACTGCGAGATGGGTGCGGAGATCTACTGTACGGCAAATAAGAAAGATCAGGCGAACATAATATTCACGGAGTGCGTGAACATGCGCATGCAGTCAAAAGCACTCATGAGGATATCAAAGAAACGGCAGAGCGACATATACATTCCGCCGTTTATGAGTTTTATAAAATCACTCGCATCGGATACATCCACTATGGATGGCCTGAATGCACATTTTTTCTCGCTGGACGAATTCCACGAGCAGAAGACATCAAAGCTTTACGATGTCATGATACAGTCGCAGTCAGCGAGGGAACAGCCACTCGCATGGCTGATATCGACAAACGGATTTGTACGTGAAGGTTTTTTTGATCAGAAATTCGCATACGCCCAGAATGTTGCGTTGTGGACGGAAGGCTTTGAAGATCTTAGGATGCTCTCACTTATCCACAAGCTGGACAGAAGGGAAGAGTGGGAAGATCCGAGCTGTTGGGGAAAAGCAAACCCAGGGCTCGGGAAGATTAAGAAGATTCAGACTCTGGCAGAGTTTGTTCAGAAGGCAAAAAGGGATCCTGACTTTCTTCCTACGGTCATGACAAAAGATTTCAACATGCCGGAGAACAGCAATATGGGCTGGCTTCGTGTGGATGAAGCGAAGAATACTGAGTCTGCGGACATGGAGTACCTGAAAAACTCCTACGCAATAGGCGGCTGCGACCTGAGCGCAACAACAGACTTAACCTGTGCAACTCTGATCATATGCAAACCGGAGGACAAGCGTTTCTACGTTTTACAGAAGTATTTTCTGCCGGCATCGAAGGTGGAGAACCAGGAACTGAGGGATAAGAGAGAAGCACCATATAAAGCATGGGCAAAGAAGGGGTATCTCGAACTGTCCGAAGGAGCAACTGTCGACTTCCATCAGGTGACGGAGTGGTTCATCTCGATGGTAAAACAGTACAACATCCGTCCGCTATGGATCGGTTACGATGCGGCACTTTCCGGGTACTGGAGGGAAGAAATGGAAGGGTACGGATTCGACATGGAGAAGATCCGTCAGGGCCCTTTTACATGGACTTATCCCATGAAGGAGCTGAAAGGCCTCCTTCAGGAACACAGAGTGGTCTATCAGAACAATCCCATGCTGTACTGGTGCCTGCTCAATACCGGCGTTAAGTCGCTTAACAAGGACGGCATAGAAAGTATACAGCCGGTGAAGATAGTAGCCGGAAGAAGGATAGACGGAATGGTGTCTCTGCTGAATGCATACACCTGCTACAAAAAGCATGAAGAGGAGTATTTGAGATACATCAAATGAGCATTTTATCAGATATTTTCAGTAAATTCATAAGCCAGAAGACAAATGTAAAGCTTTTTGGCGTGGGTGGTTCTTCTGCTCCCTGGACGGGCGATATGTGGGAACACGACACCATGAGAGCTGTAGTAGACACTATTGCCACTCATAGTGCAAAAGGCAAATTTCGGCATGTGATCCTTGGGAAAGACGGCCATGTAAGCAAGGTAATATACAACTCGAAAATTACGAAGCTGCTGAACGAGCGGCCGAATGACCTTATGAGCGGGTACGATCTCAAATATAAGCTGGTGGCTCAGCTTGAAACAAAGACACTGGCTGTGGCATGGATCCGCAGGGATGAAAAAGGAAATCCTATAGCTGTTTATCCGATAGACTATGGCACGCTTGAAGTACGAGAAGTGAAAGGTGGCGGATACGCTATTTGTTTTACGGACAAGGACGGAATTGAACACGCCCTGTATATCCAGAACTGCATAGTGCTTCGTAAGTATTTCAATAACCGGGATGTATATGGTGACGGTAACGGCCCTATCTACAAGGTGTTGGACATGTCGAAAGCATCAGATGATAACTTTATTGATTCGCTTAAGAAGGCAAACAAGATCAGGGGGATATTCGCCAATAAAAAGTCCATGCTGGACTCTGAAGATGTAAAAAAGAGCCAGGAGGAATTTGCTAAACGATTCGATGAAGCAAGTGAACACGGCGGCATAGTGGGGCTGGACTCTATGGAGAATTTCCAGCCGCTCAATATGTCGAACTATTCGGCGAATGCGGCACAGATGAAGGAAATATCCAACAGGATATTCACATATATGCGCACACCGGAAAAGATAGTCCAGTGTACATATTCGGAGCAGGAAGGTATAGCGTGGACAGAATCGAGGATAGAGCCGATATGGCAGCAGTTTGGAGAAGCTGTGACGAACGCTTTTTTCACGGAACACGAGCGTGAGTGCGGAAACCGGATCGTTATTACCGGCGGAGTGCTGACCGGAAGTTCGGTACAGACCAGAGTGTCTCTGATCGGAGCCACAAGGGAAATCGGAATGTTCACAACGAATGAGCAGAGGGAACTTTTAGGCTATCCGCCTATAGAAGGTGGCGATACTATACAGGTTTCACTCAACTATGTGAAATCAACAAATCAGGACTATTATCAGACAAAAAAAACGAAGGAGGAAAACGATGGGAACAGTCATGGAACCGCAGAAGAGATCGGGGAGGACAACACGGTCATTTCAGGTGCAGACACGGGAATTACAGAATGACGGACAGGAAGAACTCTGGGTGGAAGGATACGCTGTACGCTTCAATTCGCCTACAGTACTGTTCGAGATAGATGATACGGAATACCGTGAGCAGATAAGCAGCCAGGCTTTTACGGATTGTGATATGTCGGATGTGATATTTAACTACAACCACAGTGGAAAAGTGATGGCCCGCACAAGGAACCACACTCTTCAGCTTGCGGTTGAGAATGATGGATTATTTATCAGGGCAAGACTTGATGGGACGGAGGAAGGCAGAAAACTCTATGATGAGATAAAAGGAGGATATATAGACCGTATGTCCTTCCAGTTCACAATCAGGGAAGAGGAATATGACCCGAAAGAGCATTTATGGACGGTGAACAGACTCAAGAGGCTTTACGATGTCTCTGCAGTCGATATTCCCGCCTATGATGATACAAGCATTGAGGCAAGAAGAACTTCCATCCTGGAGGCGGAGGCTGAGGATGAAAGAAAACGTCAGGCGGCGGCCGAACTTCTCGATACACGAAAAAGAAAACTCAGTGCACGGATAAAATTAACACAGCAAAATGAAAAGGAGAAAGAAAAATGAGACTTGAAGAAATCAGAGCAGAGAGAGCGAATCTTGCAAAGGAACTTGAAGGTGATGTAACTGCAGAGCGCCTTGCGGAGATCGAAGCCCGCATAGCGGAGCTCGAGGCAGAGGAAAGAGAGCTTATGGAGCGTGCAGAGAAGACTGCAGAAGTTCGCAGAAGCCTTATCGGGAAAGAAGAGCAGGCACCTGCTGATGATGCAGAGCAGAGGGCAGCAGAGGTAAAAGCTACCGGAAGAGCTGTAATGGATGCAGCAGAAGTACGTTCTACACTTATCGCTACAGATTCCCTCGCAAAGCCGACTCTTGTAGGAACAGAGATCAGGGACAATCTGGAAGGAATGTCATCTCTTATCAACACGGTACGCGTTGAAGATCTGACCGGATGCCAGGCATACGAGGAGCCTTATGTAAAGACTGAGTCGGCAGCAGGTACAAGAACAGACGGATCAGCAAATGCAAGCCCCAGCGATCCCGTATTCAGAGTAGCAAAGCTGAATCCGTATCTTGTAAATGTTACAAGCTATGTTTCAAAGAATATCAACAGGCTGACCCCCGTACGCTACGAAGAGAAGATCAAGGCTATGGCTATCAAGGCACTCCGCGCTAAGGTTATAGACCTTATCGTGAATGGTGTATCCGGAAGCTTTGACGGTATCAAGATCGCAACTAACACCAAGCAGGAGGCTATCTACGATACCCTTAATGTTTCCAGCGCTACGATCGGCCCTGACACACTCAAGAGTATCGTATTTGCTTATGGCGGATCTGATGAGCTGGGTGCAAATGCACGTCTCTTCCTTACCAAGGAAGACCTGGCAGCATTCGGAAAGGTTCGCGGTACCAATGAGAAGAAGGCACTGTATGAGATTACACCTGATGCCGGAAATCCCAACACCGGTATCATCAAGGAGGGCGGTCTTATCGTTCCTTATTCCATCTGCTCGAAGCTTACAAGCCTTTCAACTGCTACACAGGGGGCATCTGCTATCCAGACGATGGTATATGGCGATCCTCAGAACTTCGAACTTGGTCTCTTCGGACCTTATACCATTGAAGTGTCCAAAGATTACAAGTTTGCTGAAGGCCTGCTTACCATTATGGGAGAGTGCATGGTCGGTGGTAACATCGTAGTACACAAGGGCTTCGTAGTAGTTACACTTGCGGCTCAGTCATAAGGCCAGTAAGGAGTAAGAAATGGCAGTAAAAGACACGGTCATAACTGCATTGAGATTATCACCGGCAGCAGCGACGGGGTTAAGTGATGAAATCGATAGGAACATAAGGACGGCCCGGGCGGAGCTTAACCGCTCGGGCGTGCCCCTTGATGTTGCATCATCAGATCACGATCTTGTGGTAGAAGCTATTGCTACGTACTGCTGCATGAAGATGGGAGCACCGGATAGATACGAACAGTATCGTGATGCGTGGATCTACCAGGAACAGAATCTGAGG
The DNA here is from genome assembly GCA_016286115.1 of Lachnospiraceae bacterium. Classification (GTDB taxonomy): domain Bacteria; phylum Bacillota; class Clostridia; order Lachnospirales; family Lachnospiraceae; genus RUG12461. Next base: position 15,183 of record JAEESA010000004.1, on the reverse strand, counting down.
AAGTCAACTATTGAGGTATCGCATGAATGCAATGAATGACTTGGCAACCTTGCGCACACAGACCGCAAGGACAAGGGATAAGGACGGCTACTATAGCGGATCAACCACAAGTGATCTGGACGTATACTGCAAGATCAAATCCGCCACTAGGTCAGAAGTTTATGAAGCTCTCAGGAGTGGAGTAAGTGTAAAGATCATGGCACTTGTGTATGCAGATGATTACCGTGCGGCATGCGTCACAGTGAATGGGAAAAAATTCAAGCCGTCCACATTGCTTTTTGACGGTACTGAGTATTCAATAGTCCGCATGTACCAAAAGGATGATGTGATTATGGAGCTTTCCCTTTCGGAGGTGGAATGATGGCTAGTCTTAAGGTCGAAATGACGGAATTTATCGACAAACTGGCGCTTACGGATTCAGATTACAGTGAAATACTGCAATCAGCGGCTCCGATAGCTGAAGATGCTGTAAAGAAGGCACTCAGACAGTCCATAAGATCCGGAAGTTCAGAGCTGATAGATTCCGTAAAGCCTTACAAACCCAAGAGAGTGCGTAGAGGCAGTGGATATCGTCAGCTTATAGGACCGACCGGGACAAACAAAAAGAATCCGGATGGCAGCAGAAGGAAAAATCCCGTAAGGAATGCTGAGATAGCTGCATACTTGAATTATGGCACCACGAAGATGAGTGCAAGACCGTGGCTGGACAAAGCTGCAAACAATGCAAAAAAAGAATGTGCTGAAAAAATGCAGGAAGAGTTTAATAGGAGAACCAAAGGATGAACATCAACAGCATAATGCTCGGCCTGGAAGGTGTGACGGGACTTGAAGTTGAAGAAGACAGCTATACCGGAACAGAAGATGAATACATAGTATTTGATTATGCCGATGTAAGGGGAGAACTTTTCGGAGACAATGAAACCCTTATGGAAACCGCCAGCATGATAATAAACATTACGCTTATCAAACGAAAACCGGGAAAGAATGAAACGAATTATCAGGGTTTGGCTGTTGATGTGGCGAGATATCTTGCCGAAAATGACGCAATTGGAGTATCCTACAGTGTTTTTTCAGAGAAACTATCAGATGAAGATGAGGTAAGGCACCTTGTCTTTGAATGTAAATTTACCAAGGAGGTAGAAGAAAATGCTTAAGGGCAAAAAGTACAGATTCGGTTTATCAAAGCTGATTATGGCTAGGAGGACATATATTGAGGGGAGCACAGCTACTTATAGCGATGCTTTCCAGTGCGGAGAAGCACAGACGGCAAATATCACACCGAACTACGCGACAGGAGCTCTTTTCGGGGACGATAAGAAGGTAGCCGATGTAACTGAATTTACGGATGCAGCAATAGCTCTCGGAGCTACAACACTTCCTTATCAGGCTGCACAGATCCTGTTTGGTCACAGCGTAAATCAGTCAACGGGGGAGGAGGTTTCTTCCGCATCCGATTCGGCCGGTGAGGTAGGCGTGGGCTTTACATCAAAGAACCATGACGGCACATACGATGCAGTTGTGTTCTGGAGAGCAAAGTTCACAGAGGGCGCCGAGGATTTCCAGACAAAGGGCGATGGCATTAACTTTGTTACACCTTCACTTAACGGTAAAATCCTTGCAATTGAGGATGATTCTACCAACTGGAGAGTGAGAAATTATAATTTCTCAAATGAGTCAGAGGCTGTTGACTGGATCTGTGATAAACTGGGGGTAGAGAACACTTTCACTACCACGAAGTACACAGTCACACAGGTTCTTTCACATGCTGCAAGTAGCAATAGCGCTGCAAAAGTTGCGAAAGGAACAAGCTTTATCACAACGCTGACAGCGGATACCGGATATGTTCTGGCCACTCCTACTGTTACCATGGGCGGTACGGATGTGACATCCACAGCCTGGGATAGCAGTACATCGAAGGTGACGATAACATCAGTAACTGGCAATATCGTCATTACGGAGACCGCTACAGAGGATGTGTAAGGTCGTTATTAACCAGCAAGAGGCTGCAGAGCCTCTTGCTTTATCGCAGGGTGGAGCAGTGCGGAGGCTCGTCTGACCCATAATCAGAAGGTCGCAGGTTCAAATCCTGCCCCTGCTATTTATTATTGAACATCAGGAGGAATGCATGAATAAGACTCTCAAGAAAATCAAACTTTCAGGAAAGGAATATCCATACAGATGCAGCAATTCGGTGCTTGCAGAAATACAGGAAGAATATGGAACTCTTGCGGAGTTTGAACGTCAGCTTTCAGGAAGAAAACCACTCCTGGACAAAGATGGCGAACAGAGAACAAATGAAGATGGCTTGAAGTTATATACAAAGACAGAACCTTCACTCAAAGCGGTAAATTATGCGCTTCCTTTGATGATAGAGGAAGGCCTGCAGTATGAGGCAGACAAAAAAAGAAAAGAAGTTCCTGATGTGGATCCTAAATTCATCATAGATGAAATAGATATGAATCCTTTTGAGCTGGCGGAACTTCTGCTGGAAGAATTCTACGGAGCCCTGGCAATAAAAAAAGAGACCCCCAGCCAGAAAAAGACGACGAAGAAGATGCAGTCATAGACTGGCAGCTAGTGGAAGTTATAGCCATGACACGGCTGGGGTATTCACAAAGGGAAGCATGGCACATGTATCTAGGGGAGTTCAGCGACAAGTTCCGGATATACAAAGAGCTGTTCAATCTTGAAAAGGTCAGTACCTATCAGATCGAACCGGAGAAGCTTGATTCGCTCAAGGATTTTTAAGAGTTGCACCGGTGCAACTATACAAAAATAAAACTCTTCTTTTTGTTGATTTTTCGAAGGTTTTTGGACGAAAAATATACCAAAAACCGCAGAAATATGATATTATAATATAAAAAGGAGGGCAAGCATATGATGATTTTTTTCACATTAAGCGAAAAGAAAAAAAAGATATTAAAGAAAGTGGCGGATGTCATTTTGGTTGCAATTGCCCTGGTTGTTGTTTGGGTGTGTGTGCATTTTTAGTATAGTAATTATTTATAGCAAATAACAAAAGCATCGGAGCAAAATCCGGTGCTTTTTTAATGACTTATCCTAGGAGGAACAAATGTCCCTTAATACAATCGGAGTAACACTAACGCTGGATGGTGAAGCGGAATATAAGCAGGCTCTGAAGGCTATCAACGCAGAACAAAAAGAACTTCGTACAGAAATGGAGCTTTCTGCTGCCAACCATAAAGATAATGCAAATGGGCTTGAGGCTCTCCAGGAAAAATATGATCTGCTAACAAAGAAGATTGAATCACAAAAAGATAAGGTCGAAGTATACGAGACAGCGATTGCTAAACAGAGGGAAGCTCAGGAGAAAGCGGCAGAGAGTGTTGAAAAATGGTCCGATAACCTTGATCTTCTTAATGAGGATATGCAAAAGCTTAAGGAGTCTGGGGAAGCAACTGATGAAGAACTTAAGAATCAGCAGAATGAAATAGATAAAGCAGAAGAGTCACTCAAAAGAGCACAGCTTGCTTATGCAGACTGCGGAGCCAAAATAGATGATTATCAGTCAAGATTAAATATTGCAAACACACAACTGGTAAATTGGGAGGATGAACTTCAGAATACAAACAAGTATCTCGAGGAAGCAAAAATATCGACCGATGGGTGTGCCACCAGCATAGATAATTTTGGAAAAGAAATCAACGAAGCAGGAGAAAGTGGCGAGAAAGCAGGCGAGAGCCTCAAAAGTACGATTTTTTCTGTAGATGTATTTAACGCAGCGTCTAAGATTGCTGAGATTACAGCGAAAACGGGCAAAGAGCTGTTTGAACTTGCGACAAATACCGCTTTCTACGCTGATGAGATAAACACGCTCTCTACCAATACCGGCATAGCTGTTGATACCATTCAGGCGCTCAAGTATTCCGAGGAGCTTCTTGACACGTCTCTCGAGACTGTCACAAGCTCTATGGCCAAGAATATTCGCTCCATGAACTCTGCTCGTGAAGGATCGGAGGCTTATGCGAATGCATATAGCAAGTTGGGAATATCTGTAACGGATGCAAACGGAGATCTCAGGGATTCTGAAGAGGTGTTCTGGGATGTTATAGATGCTCTCGGCAAGGTTGAAAATGCTACGGAGAAGGATGCGATATCAATGCAGCTCTTTGGCCGTAATGCGCAGTCTCTCAACTCTCTTATAGCAGCTGGTTCAGATGGCTTTCAGAAGATGTACCAGGAAGCATCCGATCTTGGTTACATCATGGACAAGGAGACTATTACAAGCCTTACGAGAACCTCTGATGCAATAGAAAGAGTTTCCAAGACAGCGGATTCATTCAAGAACAAGATCGGGGCTGACGTGGCCCCTGTAGTAGAAGAAGCAGCTAATGAACTTAGCGCTCTTATGATGGAACACGAGGAAGAAGCTGCAGAAATCATTGAAGATGTGATACCGGACCTTGTGAAAGGGATAGAGTTTGTTGCTGATAATCTCGATACTATTGTTCCGATAGTTGAAATGATAGGAACAAGCTTCATTTCATTCAAGACGGCAACGGCCATTACTTCGGGATTAAATGCCGTACTGGCATTGATGCCGCCGGCGCTGAATGGAGCAACGGTTGCACAGGAAGAACTGAATGCAGCCCAGGCAGCAAGCCCTGTCGGAGCTATAGCGGCCGGAATGGCACTGTTAATGACAGCTATTGTGGAGATAGCAAAAGCCTCGGCAGAATATACTCCAAAGGTTATTGAACTTACCGACAAAGAAAAAGCCCTGCTGGAATCTATTAATGCCGTGCGTGACGCCACTAAGGAAAGCGCAGATGCTTTCAGTTCCAATGTAGAGTCAATATCCACTAATAGGACTCAAGCAGCAGGTCTTTTGGAAAAACTGAAAGAACTTGCTCCGGAAGCTAAAAATGACGCCTCCAAGATGCAGGAGATGCAGTCAGTGGTTGACCAGCTCAACGTCCTTATGCCGGATCTCGGACTGTCAATCAATGAAGTTACCGGAGAACTGAACCAAAGCACTGATGCTGTAGAAAGGTATGTTGAAGCGCTTTTCAAGCAGGCGGAGGTAGAGGCTTATCAGGAACGCATCAAAGAACTAACGCAAGAACAGGTAGATATCAACAATACCCTGATCGAGCAGGAAGAGGCCTATAACGAAGCTGTAAAGAAGAATCAGGACGCCTGGGATGAGTACTACTCCGCTAGGGATGAGTACGAAAAGGCGCTTGCTGAGTACAACCAAGGAACAGTAGAACATACTGACACTGAGATACTGGCACTAAAGGAACTCATGGAGACCAGCAAAGAGTATGCCTCACAGGTGTCTGAAGAAACTTTTGGGCAGATAAAGGGATATGAGTCTCTCCAGGAACAAGTCAATTCGACGGGGGAGGAAATCCAGGAATACAAGGATCTTCTCATGGATACAACTGCAGAACAGTCGGCCGCAGATGCAATGGACGGTATGTCTCAGAGCGTTGTTTCGTGGCATGGATATGCTGTAGAAGCTACCGGAGATGTAAGTACCAAACTCGAAGAACTTGAGCAGGCATATGGCGAAGCAAAAACGGCAGCAGAGGATTCCTTGAAATCCCAGATGGGACTGTTCGACGAATACACCATAGAGTCGCAGTCTTTAGATGATATGACCAAAGGTCTGGAATCACAGACCGATGCTATGACGCAGTACGGCGACAACCTGCAGAAAGCACTTGATCTGAATATCGATCCCCAGATTATTGCAAGCATTGAGGAGATGGGAATTTCCGGTGCCGGATATCTGCAAGCCCTGGTTGATGCTGCTGAAGAAGGCGGCGATGCTATGGATGACTTCATAGCAGCATGGGAAGCTAACCAGGAAGCACTGAACGGTCTTTCGGAAGCTATGGCCGAATTTGAAGTGGGTTATGGAGAAACGCTCGGAAGAGTGGTAGAGACCGGGGAAGAGTCAGCGCAGACCATGCTGGAAGATCAGGAAACGTTTTCCGAGCAGTACGTGCAGTTGTGGGATGATACTGGCGCTTCAGTTGCACTTTCTATCGAGGAATCGCAGCCAATAGTCATTGAGAATGTAAAAACAATGGCGTCAATGGCCGTCACCACCCTCAATACCGAGCTCGGTATAACAGACGGAAAGAGTTCAAAGGGTTACGATGCCGGTCAGATATTTGGCGGATCCATGGCAGATGGCATAAAGAGTAAGGAAGATGAGATTGTTGATGCCGTTGCATCGGTGGGCCGGAAAGCTTACGAAGAAGCTAAGGAATGGAGCCGTAAGGTTAACGAAGCACTTGGAGAGGATCTATGAGAACTGACAGAGACATAATAATCAGGACTGATGAAAAGTTATTACACTTGACAAGTCTTCCATATACAGTACAGAGGACATCGGGGTTCGATACTGTAAGTGTAAAACACAACACTTCACAGGGATACGGACAGGATGGAGCAACATTGCTTGGCAGCAGCGTAAACACAAGGAGCCTTCGCATAGAAGGTCAGATATATGCAACAACCAATGAGTCTATGGAAGCTCTGCGACTTCAACTGCTGAATATGTTTAAGCCGAAGATCGATATACTGATCACGCAGGAATTTGGCGGAGTAAAAAAAACAATAATTGCAAGAGCGAGCAAAACTCCAAAGATAGACTTTTCTGAAGTGAGCGTGATTCAGAATTACAGCGTGGAGCTTGTAGCCATGACACCTTATTGGGAAGACTATGAAACCAATATCGTGGAAATCGCTGATGTTGTGGGAGGTCTTCACTTCCCACTACAGACTCCAACGTGCTTCGGTATAAAGAGAGCATCAATGATAGCCGTAGTAACAAATGAATCAACCGATGAAATCGGAATGGTTATACGATTTATTGCTCATGGAATAGTATCAAATCCTGGACTCTTAAATATTTATACGCAGGAATACATAAAAGTAAACTGCATTATGGCAGATGGAGAGGTCATTACGGTGACCACCGGAGACAAAAAAACAGTGGTACAGCGCATAAATGGAGCTGACAATAATTATATAGGACACATAGATCTTATAGGGGGCGGATATACGTTTCTTACTCTTGCGCCGGGCGACAACACATTCAGGATGATGGCCGATGCGGGCGAAAGCATGCTGGAAACGCAGATCAGCTACAAAAACAGATACGCGGGGGTATAACCGCATGGAAATATTTACGTTAGACAGAGATCTTGAACTCACAGGAATAATTTCAAATTTCACGAGCCTTGAATGGTACCGGAAGCTTTCAGAGCCCGGTACCTTTTCAGTTTCATTCTTATCATCCGAAGCAGGCGAACTTCGGGAAGGAATGGTGCTTTACAACACAGAGGAAACAGAACCGGGAGTAATAACGAAGATCACAAGAGAATCAAACGGTAGAGGAAGCGAAATGGTTATTGCCAAGGGTTATATGATGAGCAAATATCTGGCAAGGCGCATAGTGGCAAGTCGAGAAATCCTCACAGGTACACCATCACAGATAATGCGTACTCTTGTTGTAAATAATGCCATAAATCCCTCAAACAATGACAGAGTTATACCAAGACTCTGCATGGGGGATGATAACAGTACTGTTAATGACACAATAGAGTACCAGACGGAATATGTTAATCTCGCAAAGGCAATCACGGGAATCGCAGCCGCAAACGAACTTGGCTATGCCTTTCGAGTAGACCTGGCAGAAAAAAAACTATACTTCGACATTTGGAGCGGAACGGACAGAACTATAGAAAGTGAAACACCATGCCTTTTTTCGCCAGAGTTCGGATCAGTTTTTTCACAAAGATACTACGAAGACTCAAGTAACTATGCTTCATACATCTTATGCGGAAGCGGAAATGATGACGATAGGATCCTCCAGGATACCGGTGGCGGTGCGGGACTCGACAGATATGAGATGTATGCAACTGCCTCCGGTATTTCCAAAAAGGATCAGACCGAACAGCAAATCCGGGAACAGCTAAGGAACGCAGGAGCTGAAAAGCTCGCAAAATATCCCAAGACAAAAGGGTTCGAATCGAAGGTGAACCTTGAAAATGCGACATCCGAATTCCGCTTGGGAGATTATGTTACCTGTTCAAATCAGCGCTGGGGAGTCCGCGAAGATATGCAGATAAAGGCGATAAGAAGAAATATCAGTTCTGGTAACGATAAAACCACAATCACTTTCGGAGACGAGGTGCAGACGCTTACAAGTTTAATAAATGCAAAGGAGTGAAAAAAATGGCTGAAAACACAGAAAAATACTTTCCGTTTGACGGAACGGATCGTGAATACAAGGCAGATGATTTTGCAAGATATTACAGGGCATTTATCACATCAGGCCTGTTCATGAATGATAGCACAAATCTCCAAGTAATGGCAGATACGGGAATGCGCATAAAGGTTAAACCTGGTGCAGCGATAATAGACGGTTACCGCTACGACAATACCGGAAACATTGGGTTCACTCTTCAGGCAGCAGATGGACTTTTATCAAGAATAGATAGAGTCGTAATCAGATGGGATAAAGAATTAAGAGAAATATATGCGGCTGTATTAAGGGGAACGCCAGCTGCAAATCCTGTAGCACCGGCAATAACCAGAAACAGCGACATTAGAGAATACGCTATAGCGGAGATTACTATTTCCGCTGGTGCAGCACTAATCACCCAGGCAGATATCTTAGACACAAGGATGGATTCTGCGATATGCGGAGAGGCACTCCCTTGGGCTGAACTCGACACACATACTTTGGCAATACAGTTTGAAACGTGGATTCAGCAGACAATAGAGTCGGGGGACGCTGCAGCGCTGGCCCTGCTTGAAGAAATGAGGGACATCCTTGATGGTTCTGCAGCAGGGCATCTACAGAATGAGATAGATGCACTGTTGGCGTCAACAGTGATTCTGAAAAATAGAACACTGACCTTCAGCAATAAGGTTGCAACAATACAGGACAGCCGTATTACGGCTGAAACATACGCCCTGGTTTATTTTACCGAAGCTACTGCTTCGGAAGCCGAAGAAGCTGACATTACAGTAACCACCGGCGCAGGAGTTGTTACTTTTGTTGCAACGAACGAGCCGGCATCAAGCTTGGTATGCGACGTGGTAGTAATAAACAACCGCAGCCGGTTCATTGAAAATATCAGCCCCGAGGCGGTGGATGTACCATATGACAACTCCGCAAGCGGACTTGAATCAGACAGGGTACAGGGGGCTATAGATGAACTTAAAAGCATTATAGATGACAAGCCTGATACAGAGGATATCCCTACCAAATTATCACAACTTGAAGAAGACGGCACGCACAGACTTACCACTGATACAGAAAAGACAACATGGAATAGGACGAAGACAAATCTGGAAAGCCTGGGGTTGTCGGTGGTAAACGGAAAGCTATGTATATCATGGAAGGTTAATTAAACGACAGCAATGTCGCAAAAATAGAAAGGAGCAATTATGTCAACAGAAATAACATCACCAGTGGTTACAGACGAGACGGGCCAGATGATAGCAGCCGGAATCGGAGAGATAGCATCGGCCATCAGAGGCGGTAAGGGTACAGTCTACGCATTCCACATTGACGAAAGCGAGGATAACCCCGCCAACAAGGTGACATATCTACGCGATGCGGTGGGGAAGACGCCTTCAGGAATGGATTACACCAACAACAAGTTCCGGTATGGAGGCTGGAAAAGAGACGAGTTCTTTATGCCTCGTCCCTGTATGCTGAAACATGATGGGACAGTAGATTACTACCTTGATCCTGACGACTACAGCCTAAAAGAGGACGGAAGTGCATCTGACATAGCAGACACTACTTATAGTGGAAATGCCATGATGGAGTGGGGACGTGATGGCAAAAAGATTTGGATGAAGATTGAACCTGACGAAGGAGACGCTGCAAGCGCAACTGTCTATATAGCAGACTATCAGGTGGACTCAACGTACCATGACTGGCCGTTCCACAACTGCAAGGGTCAGAGTGTAGCACATTTCTACACGCCAATTTATAACGGCAGCGTAATCGATAACAAGATGCGTTCTCTGTCGGGACAGCAGGTAGGCAACAAGAGACCAGCAGATGCTGAAGTCACCGCCGCACAGGCAAATAATCAGGGGACAGCTACCATATGGAACACAGAGCTTCACTGTGACATACTGCTCGTCAATATGCTGCTTATTCTGTTGTCAAAGACTACGGATACGCAAAATGCCTTCGGACAGGGACTTCACACAGGTGGTTCAGAAGCTGTTAACAATAACTTCCGTACAGGAATACACAACGCAAAAGGCTTGTTCTATGGTACAAACAGCGGCACGATTGCAGACGGAAATTACGTTAACGCGGTAAAGGTATTCGGAATGGAAAATTGGTGGGGCTTCCAGTGGAGACGGTATCAAGGACATCTCTTGATAGACGGCGTACAGAAAATAAAGAATACCTACGGGCAAGAAGATGGTTCTACAGTAGAGGGATACAATTTTACAGGCAGTGGATTTAAGTCTGTAGGATCAACGCCTGCAGGCACAAGCGGTAATTTTATCTCCGAGATGAATTATACAGACGATGGAATGTTTCCCAAAACCATGAGTGGCACGTCTACTACGCATTATTGCGATGCTTGCTGGTTCAACAACAGTGGTGCTCGTGTTCCGCTTCGCGGTGGCGCCTCCAACAACGGCGTGAAGGATGGCGCGTTTTCCACGTACCTGAACGCCGACGCTTCGACCGCGGACTGGACCGTCGGGGCTTCGCTTTCTTGCAAACCACTCGCCTGAAAGGGTGAATGACTGGCCATGCCGGGCAGAGGGGAAACGGCAAGGCCGTGTCCCCTTATTATTTAATTAACAAGGGCTTACCCACATGTGCTCGTGTTCCGCTACGCGGTGGCAACTCCAACAACGGCGTGAAGGATGGCGCGTTTTACGCGAACCTGAACAACGACGCTTCGAACGCGAACTGGAACATCGGGGCTTCGCTAACTTATCCAATTACAGAATATAAACGGAAGTGTGGGTCTGTCCTCTCCTCTTGGAGAAAATAAACTCGGTGCGAGCATCGGCAAGTAGCATGTCGAAAGCCGATGAGAGGATAAGAAAATGAAAAGTTATAACCATCTTTATGAGAAGATGATGTCGGAAGAAAATGTTCGCTCTGCAGTGAAGAAGGCATCAAAGGGCAAACATAACAGACCAAAAGTGAGAAAGATGTGCGAAAACATGGATAGGGAGATACCGGACATCATTGCGTATGCGCAGAATTACAAACACAAAAACAAGAAGCCGAAGACGGTCATTGAGGGAAAGAAAGAGAGGAAGATAATAGTTCCATCGTACAAGGAACAAATACTGCACCATATGCTGGTCAATACTATGCAACCGGTGATTATGAAGGGAATGTATGAACACTGTCACGGATCGATACCGGGACGCGGGCCAGCGGAAGCAAAGCGCCAGATACGGAGTTGGATAGATAACGATCCGAAAAATGTGAAATACTTCCTAAAAATGGATATTAGGCAGTTCTTTGCGAGCATAGACCACGAAATGCTAAAAGCATATATCCGGAAGCGAATCCATGACGAAAAGTTTTTGAAAATCCTTTTCGAGGTAATAGATTCAACAAAGCAGGGATTACCGCTCGGGTTCCATACATCGCATTGGCTAGCTAACTGGTATCTTCAGGGGCTGGATCATTACATCAAGCAGGATCTGAAAGCAGTCCATTATGTGCGTTACATGGATGACATGGTCATATTCGGAAGTAGCAAGAAGGAACTTCATAGGATATGCAAATGTGTGGATGAATATCTAAAAGAGCTTAAACTTGAGCTAAAAGGAAACTGGCAAGTAGCAAGGTTCGATCGGGGCGGGAAATATCGGTTTCTTGATTTTATGGGGTTTAGATTTTATCGCAACAGGACAACGCTACGCAAAGGAATCATGGTTAGAATGACCAGACGCGCAAAACGATTCAAGAAGAATCCAACTATATATAGTTGTCGCAGAATGATGTCGGCCTTGGGATGGATTAAGCAGACAGACAGTTATGACATGTATCTGGATAGGATAAAACCCTATATAAATTTTCAGCAACTTAAAAGAAAAATAAGCAGGTACGACAGACGTATCAGGAAGGAGAAACTATGTGGAGAGCAGCAGAAGGAAGCGTGAAACCGGAGGAGGCTACAGTGGGAAAATCAACTGTGTACATTCGGAAGAATATCCATACTGAAACAAGGATATCGGGTGAAGAAAAAACAGAAGTATGGGTATGGGATGAAGAAAAGGTACCGCTTGAACAGTGGGAGACATGGCAGAAGGCGACTGGAAACGCACAGGCAATTGCCGATATCGAGGATGCGTTGTGCGACTTAAGCAAGGAGGGATGATAGATGGCTAAAATATGGAAAAATAGGCTTGAAGCAGGAACACAGAAATGGAGTGAGTGTCCCGAAAAATATCGTGCAGAAGTAAAGAAGTTGCTCCGCAAGGATGTGAGAGATGGCAAAATCTCAAAAAAAGAATACAAAGAGATAACAGGAGAAACATACTGATGGAAGAAACCATACACCGTATCAACGGAATAATCACAGGTCAATCTGAAGTGATCCTATTACAGAGGGAAATAATCGACGAACTGTTCAAACTGTTGCTGATGCATGTATCTGCGGATGACCTTAAATCCTTGACCATAAAAATAAGGGAAGCTGCCGAGAAACAGAAGGAGGTAGAAGATAGTGAATGAGGGAAAAACTATACGAGCCGTAGTGGTACTTGTGTTCACGACTTTATCGGCTTGGCTTGGACATCTTGCGATACCGGTATATGTGCTCGTAGGATGCAATGTCATCGATTATATAACCGGACTTATGGCCGCACCCCATAGAGGGGAGCGGCCTAATTCGTATAAAGGCTTTAATGGAATTGCAAAAAAGGTATGCATGTGGATTCTGGTGGGCGTTGGCGCGATGGTTGACATACTTATAATATATGCCGCTGATCACGTGAGTCAGAATTTTAAGGAACCTTTTGTTGTAGCCATTGTAGTGGCCTTATGGCTTGCGTTCAATGAAATGATATCGATTTTAGAGAATATTAGGGATATAGGCGTGACTCTTCCACCATTTTTGCTACGCCTGGTGACAATGTTAAAAAAGAAAACAGAACAGATAGTAGACAAGGAAGTAGGCAATGCTGACGACAAAGATGGAGAATCCGATATTGAAAATGATGGATGAAAAAGATTTTCAGCTTGGTTATAAAAACGCACAGAACATAACAGACTATTGAACAAAGGAGGAAATACGGGAATGGCAAAAGCAATTACAAATGCAGAGAACGCACCCGATACGATTAAGACGTTTAAAGGCGATGTAACTGATTCATCATCAAATCATTACACGGCCATATCGGCTGACGGCATAGGATATGATGCAATCAACGAACAGCTACTTTTGAAAGTGGACGGTGCTGATACAGTTATCCCTTTTAGGAAGAATACGGAGACATATACATATCCGTCTGGGAGTAATGGGGGGACTGTCGATTTGAACAATGCCGCAGGAGGCAAGGAAAATCATGTACGCTACGTCAATGCATCCAATGTATATAGCAATGGATATAGCAATGGATACAATAATGGAGTAACTGCTGGAAAAAACGCTAACAACATATCAATAAATAATCCATATTTGGGATATATAAGCGGAAACACAAGTCAAGACAGATCGTTCACCAATCCATTCGGAGTGGCAGCAAAGTGTTATGTATATAATGGAGGGGCGAGCGGAGTGAGCGATATAAGGATATATGTCAATGGAGCAAAAGTGGCAGATTCCGGATCGACCAACGCTACCCAAACATGGAGCGGCGTAGTGGGTGCAGGCGGAACAGTCAGAATGACTCATAGCGGCGCAGGCGGTTCGGAAGATAGGCCTTGCGAAGTAAGCCTGGTCTGGGCCGCGGCACTTTGATGCAATCAGAAATACAGAGAGGATAAATGAAACAGGAGGGAAATCATGCCGGCAATAATGACCGTGAAAGTGATTCAGATGTTAATTAATTAGAAATACAGAAAGTGAGGGAAGTGTATGAGAAAATTCGGAATAGATATCTCAAAATGGCAGAAAGGTTTATCTCTGGCCCAGGCCCAGAAAGAAGGAGTGCAGTTTGCTATCCTGAAAGCCGGCGGATCTGATGCCGGGCATTACAAGGATGCATGCTTTGAATCATTTTATCTTCAGGCGAAAACGCTTTGCATGCCCGTAGGCGCTTACTACTTCGGCAGAGATCTGACTGTAGGACAGGCAGAGGCATCTGCAGAGCATTTTATAGAACTGCTGTCGGGCAAACAGTTTGAATACCCTGTCTATTATGACGTGGAAGGAGCAATGCTCACCAAGACTAACAAGGCAGAGCTGACAGCTATAGTCAATGCATTTTGCTCAAGGCTTGAGTCTGCCGGGTACTGGGTGGGTGTTTATTCACAGCTGTCGGGCTTTAATTCCGAGATGAATATCTCACACTATTGCAGATGGGTTGCTGCCTGGCGCAAGACAAAGCCCAATGGGGCAGATATGTGGCAGTTTGGAGGCGAAACGAATGTCATTCGCTCTAACAAAATCTGCGGAAGGGTTGTAGATCAGGATTACTGTTATGTGGATTATCCGAGTCTTATTAAGGAAAAAGGCTTGAATGGCTGGAGCAATACACCGAAGCTGGTTATAAAGATGCAGATAGCCAAGCCTGTCATCCGGGCAGGTTCCACGGGGGCGAATGCAAAACTTTTGCAGATCAACCTCAATGCGCTTGGGGCAAAGCTTAAAGAGGATGGTATCTTTGGAATATCGTCTGTTAGAGCGTTGAAGGAATGGCAGAAGAAGAATGGACTTGTGGTCGACGGTGTCTATGGCGCAAAGAGTGCGGCTAAGATGAAGGAACTTTTGTAAATCACATAATAACGTAATAATTCCCATGCGAGTAGTAATTCCACGATACGGAATAAGATAAAAGTATGGGATTATGTTGTGCCTGTCTTCTCCCCAAGTATTCGGGCGCATTAGAAGAGCCGGAGCAATCCGGCTCTTTTTTATAATTATAATTAAGGAAGAAAACGAAAAAGCTATCCGGATAAAGTCGATATTTTTCGTTTCGTGTCATATTTTGATTTCTCAACACCCTTCAAAGCCTTGCTGGACA
>JAEESA010000003.1 GCA_016286115.1 Lachnospiraceae bacterium | reverse complement strand
TCGGGCCGAAGGCGGAGCTGGAGCTGAATAAAAAGATCCACGCTGCGGATCTCGATGGCCTGTTTACTGCCAATGATGTGAAGGATACGATCTATGTTACCGGTCATCAGAACCCGGATACGGATGCGGTCTGCTCCTCGATTCTCTGCGCGAATCTGCTTACGG
Organism: Lachnospiraceae bacterium; assembly: GCA_016286115.1. Taxonomy (GTDB): domain Bacteria; phylum Bacillota; class Clostridia; order Lachnospirales; family Lachnospiraceae; genus RUG12461. The sequence continues at coordinate 34,461 of JAEESA010000003.1, read as the reverse complement.
CGCTGGGCCATGACGCGACACCCGTGGTGCTGGGGAATCTGAACAATGAAACGAAGTATGTGCTCGAACAGGCCGGGATCGATGAGCCGGAGGTGCTCGACAGCGCGGCAGGAAAATACTTCTTTCTCGTGGATCACAGCGACTATCTCCAGTCCGCGGAAGGCATGGATACGGCAACGATCCTCGGAGTGGTCGATCATCACGGAATAGGTGATATTTCCACCGCTAATCAGGTCATTTACGACGCAAAGCCCCTTGGTTCCACCGGGACCGTGCTTTGGCTCCAATATCGGGATTACGGGCTCACCGTGGACAGAGATATGGCGCGGCTCATCATTTCGGCGATCATGAGCGAAACGCAGAATCTCACCACCAGTTCTGTGACGGAAGCGGACCAGCAGGCAGTGAAGACGCTGCAGAAGACGGCGGGGATCCTCGAAACGGAAGAATACTGGAATGAGATGTTCAAGGCATCCGTTTCCCATGAAGGAGCTTCGAATGAGGATATTCTGCACAACGACTGGAAGCAGTATGAGGCAGGCGACGTAAAATATTCCATTAGCGTGGCCGAATGCTTCGATGAGGATGAAGTGAAGGAAATGGCGGGAAGGATGAAGAAGGTTCTTCCCGACAGCCTTGCAGCGGATGGTGTGGACTATGCTTATGCGGAAGTTTATGCCTCCCATGACGACGTCTCCGTCTGCTATATCGTGCCTGCAGACAAAGGATCAGAGGATGCGTTTCGAAAAGCATTCGGCGAAAAGGCCGAATTCGACGGCAACTACTTCATCATGAACACCGTCATTTCCCGCGATGGTGAACTGGTCCCCGAACTGACAAAGGTTTTTGAAGAGCAAGCGCAAGAACAGGAACAAGAGTAAAAAAAGACCCGCCCGTGAGGGCGGGTTTTTCCTATGAGAGGGCCGAGTTTACTTCGTCTTCACTTTAATGATCTTCGACGGCTCGGATTCGATGCGCACTTTTCCTGCCGCTTCATCAAGGATCGCTGCATGTACCGAAACATAATAGGTGGTCTTTTTCTTCAGACCGGTGATCTTGCCCTTTGTTCCGGTTACGATCAATTCACCTTCGAGGTTCTCGGGATCCGTTCCATAATGGATGCAGTAGCCGTTCGCCCCTTCTACCGGCTTCCAGGAAACCGTGATGGCGTTCTTTTTGGCTTTTGCCTTGACCTTGGCCGGAGCGTCGGGAGCGCAGGGGATCCCGTAGGCCTTGATGGAGAAGTTATCGACCTCATACGTACCCTCTGCGGCAGCAATTTTTTCATATTCGTTTCGCTTGGCGGACCAGTCTTCCCATTTGCTGCCCGTATTCACATAGCTCTCATCCGGATTTACAACGGCAACGGCATAGGAGTTCAGAGTGTCCCGCCCCATCTGCTCGAGCACCGGATTTATTGCCTCAGTGGCTTGCTTTGACACTCCGATTGACGAATGGACAACATACTTCAATCCGGTTTCGTCAACACACTGTTCGGTCACGATGACCGCGTATTTCTCACCCTTTGCGAAATGGTAGCTTCCGTTCAGATCGATCCGGTGGAAACCGGCGTGTTCGATCGTTACGACCTTCGAATCCCGGAAGCCTTCTGCCGAAAGGCTGTCCAGCGTTCCGTTTTCACCGAGAGAATAGAGCTGGATCGTCACCCGGCTGTTCGGATAGACGGTTGTGATGCCGACGGAATTCAGATCCACATCCATCCTTGCCGTATATACATTTGCCATCCGGATCGGCTTGGTGTTGCTGTCAAGCTCGAAGATATTCAGCTGGTTCGCCTTGGAAGGCATGTAATCCCACTGGTCAATATACAATCCTTTTTCGTCGAAGGAACGATCCGAGAGATCAAAGTCAAAGGATTCCAGGGCAGTGATGGAATGATCATAGTAGGAGAGATAAAAATACCCTTCATCTCCATAGTTGGTGCTCCAGCTGTTCTTGACGATCCATGCGCCGTCTTCGGGAGGCGGTGTCAGGAAATTGTCCTTTGAGAAGGTGTCATCCCAGCCGACGATGCAGACGGCATGGTTAAAATCTACACTTTCATCATCGTACTGCGCCCAGGTGTCTGTGTTCATATGGGCATTGTTCTGCGGTTCACCGGGCATCGAATGGTCGGACTTATAGTTCAGCACGACGCCGCGGCCGCGGATCAGCTCCTGCTTGACGGCAGCGGTAGCGCTTTCGTCATATTCCACCCACTCCTTCACGCCGGTCATTGGATCGACCAGCTTCTTTACGGAAGGCACGGGAAGAAGATTTCCGTCCTTGAGCTGGAATAAATATTCGTACTGGGACTCCGCGGGAAGATCCCAGTCCACGATGGTATCCTTCAGATCCGGATCTTTAACATTGTTGCCGTCCTTGTCCGGGAAGAAATAGGGATAGTTCTGTTCCAGCACAGGACCGACACCGGAGGAATAGATCGTATGCGCCAGAACGTCGGTCCCGCCGTTGTCGTATACATTCGCAGCCGTTTCCTCCTTAAAGAGGGCATTTCCTTCGCCGCCCTGGGAATGGATGCTGTCGGTTGCCGGAACCGTGTGATAGGCCCAATAGGCGAGATGCTTCTCGGAAAGATCCAATCCGTTTTCTCCGAACAGCTCCCGTGCCTCAGTATTCGTAAAACCGAGATCCGTCAGGATGCTTGACTCCGCAGCTGCGCTGGCGCCGAAGGCCCAGCAGGTGCCGAAGGGATTCTGGAACTTGACGGGAGTGACTACATCCAGGTCCTTGTCTCTTAAGTCAAATTTTGCCGGAAGCTTTGACGCATTGCTGATGGCAAGCGTTTCGTCCGCCTTTGTCTGATAGCCGGCGGCATCCACGCTGGACACGAGCTTTGCCTCCACCTGTGCGTCCTTTGTCGCCGCGCCGAACACCGGCACTGCAGCCGTCGGGATGCTTAAAGACACCGCCAGGGCTGCTGACAATAGTTTCTTTGCTCTGTTTTTCATTTGATTCCTCCTTGATAAATAGTTCTGCAAAAAGAGATAACACATTATATCATGGATTTGGTTTTCGGGCAAGAAAAGGAGTAAGGAGGGAGGCGCGAAATCCTTGCCGAACGGGGCAAAAGATGGTAAAATTAACCGTCAGTTGTCGGCTGAAATAAGAAACAGGGGAAGATGGCAGGGCTGCAGGAGGAACTTTTTATGAACGGTGTCGAGAGCAGATTCATGATCCCCGGGGAGGGACCGCCCTATCTTGTCATGGAAGAAGAGCATAAGCCTCCGGTCTTTCTGCAGGTGAGGGAGGAGAGTGAAACGATCCGCTCGGTCCTGTTGTTTTCGGAAAGTGCGCCCGGCATAAAGGCCAGGGGGAAAAGCTTTCCGGACACGAAGGCAATGCTTCTTTTCTGGGATCTGTTCTGCAAAGAGAAGGGACAGATGCCCAAGGGCAAAATACTATAGGCAGGAGGAGGAAAATCAGGAATGGAAAGAGAATTACGTAGATATCAGAATCTTCTGGTCTGTGTGGGTTCCGGGGTCATTACTTTCGGGATCTGGAGCGTGATTAAGGTCATCATGACGATGGTCCGCGATAAGGATGAGTGGCTGGAGTTCATGGAGTATATTTTTGGACCGGAGTATGCGGGGGCGGGTATGTTTATTTTGATCCTTGCGTCCGGCATCGTCATCGCGATCGATCTTATCATCCGCCTTTATATCGGATCGTCCGCCAGAAAGGACGGCTTCGGAAGACGAAACGGGAAACGGAGGGTTTATCTGGTCCTTGCGATCATTCTTGCGATCTTTACCGTTGGCAGCATTATCACCAACTTCAGGGATGTGCTCCAATATGGTTCGCTCGTATCCTACTTAAACGATGATGTGTATACTGGGGCCTATATCATGGGGGTTTTGGACATCGTGGTCAAAACCATCGTGGATTTCACCTCACTCGTCATGATCTTCGAGCTTGTGGTGGGCGCAGTGAAGGTGGAGCGCTTAGAAAAAATGATCAAGGCAGCAGCGCAGAAGGAGGGCGTGTCATGAACAAAGATTTTCACTATTACGGAACCTATTCCGCGGCGTACCTTTCAGGGTATACGCATGAAGAGTCACTTCAGATCGCCAGAGCCGCGTTTTTTGTGGATCTTTGTACAAAACCGGTCTTAAACAGTGTCGGCGCACCGCTTGCGGCGGCCACCACGATGCTGGCCATGGAGATGGCGGATGCGGGAGCTGATCCCATTTCCCAGCAGGATCTGACGCGGATCTGGTCCTCCTTTCATTTCCTGCCCTATGATCTTTATTCCACAAGAAAGGGCTGCGGAAAGAAATATATGCAGAAATACCATCTGATCTGCAAGCCGAACGGGGATCTTCTGGTGGAAACGGTGAACCAGGTGAAGGGAAAGGACCTGGAGGCGGCGGGCGTTGCCATGCATGTACTGGCGGACACCTGGGCGCATCAGAATTTTGCGGGAACGCCTTCCCGGGTCATCAACGACACGAATTATCATTTCTACGAGGTTCTGCCGGACGGGACTGAGCGTAAGGTCAACTTCTTCCCGAACCCGGCCGTGCCTGATGATCTCGAAAAGGGAAACTATACCGCCAGTATGCGCCAGGGATCGGAAATCTCCGTCATGAACCTGGGACACGGCCGTGCCGGGCATTTGCCGGACTACAGCTGCATGCGTTATAAATACCTTCCGGCCTGGGCGGATTACGAAGAGGTCTTAAAGGACAATCCGAGCGACTTCATGTACGCATACTGCCAGATGGTCTATGCGATGAAGTTCTTACGGGGAGAGATCGCGGCTTTTGAAAAGGCGAAATATGCAGATGACATCGTGGCGCCGCATAAGGATAAGATCAATGAGATCTTTTTGAAGAGACAGACCGATGACTGCGAGGACTGGAAGGCCTTCGGCGAAAGCCTGTCCGGGCAGGAGGTACCGGACTTTGAAACGGAGGACTATCTCAAAGAATACAGAGCTGCGGAAGGGTCCCAAAAGGACGATACGCCGCTCGGCCGGTTTATCCTTGCGGCACTGGCGCAGAAGAGCATGGTCACGGATCGTGTCTATAAATCCGGAAATCTCCTTCTCGGAATGACCGGCGATTACAAAAAATGGGGCAGAAGGGGCATGAGGGAATACATGAAGCTCGCGCAGGAAGCCACGAAGGGAGGAACATTATGAACGCTGCATCAAGGATTTTTAAGTGTGTTACCGGAATCTTGATCATTGTTTTGGCTGTGGTCATGATGATGTGGCCGGAGTGGGGGTATATCGTGATCAACGCGGTGTTGGGCCTTACGCTTTTGATCTCCGCGATCCGTAACCTTGTCTATTATTTCCGGATGGCGAGGCACATGGTGGGAGGCAGGAACACGCTGTACTCCGCCCTGATCCAGCTGGATCTTGCCATGTTTACGCTGACGCTCACGAATATTCCGAAGATCTTCATCATGATCTATCTGGTTTCGGTGTTCGGCGTGACGGGGCTGCTGCGTCTTCTGCGCGGGCTGGAAGCGAAAAAGAGGAATGCGCCGGCCTGGTACGGAAGCTTTATCAACGGCGTAGTTTATCTTCTCATTACGGTCCTGTGCACGATCTTTATCAGTAATACAACAGTGATGGTGATCGTCTTCTGCGTCGGTCTCATCTTTGTGGGCCTGAGCCGGGTGGTAAGTGCTTTCCAGCGGGCGAAGATCGTGTACGTCCAATAACGGCAAAAGGAAAGCAGAATGAAGGTAAAAAAGGGAAAATAATCGGCACTGCTGAGCGGAGAACTGAACCGGGTCTTAGAAGCGAACCAGGTGAAGTATTAAAAACATATGGAAGAACACAGCATGAAAAAAACAGGAAATAACGTGAAAAGAGGGATCCGAAGGAAATACCGCAATCTTATTCTGATCGTGATCGCGTTGGTCGTCGCGGTGTTTGTGATCATGTTCCTCATACAGGCAACACGGCTCAGCGAGATCGTGCGCGATACCAACAACCAGCAGAAGGAGGTCATTTCTTCTTTCTCAGAGGATACAATGGAAGCGCTGATCTCCAGAAGGCTGGACAATATCGTCGAAATAGAGTGCGAAACCGTGGGCAACGCGTTTGCAAACAGCATGTATGATGTGGGGATGGTCGCGGATTATGCGACGAAGGTCTTTGCGGATCCGGAGAGCTTCCCGACCCGTGAGTTAAAGGAGCCGGATGCTTCCCAAAATGGCAAAACCTCAGCCCAGCTTATTTCGGAGGAGGGAGTGGATCTGAATTCTCCCAAGGTACAGGAGTCTGTTCAAAACCTGAGCCGCCTGAAGGATATGATGCTGTCCACGTTTGAATTTGCCTATGGGGATTCGCTCTATGTTGCCACGACGGAAGGAGTGGCGCTCCTGGTGGACCAGGAGGCTGCTTCAAGATTTGATGAAAACGGGGAACTGATCCATGTTCCGCTCCGGGATCGTGAGTGGTACAAAAATGCACTCGAAGGAAAATCGTTTACTTTTACGGATGTTATGGAGGATGCGTTTACGGGGAAAACCCTCGTCACCTGCTCAGTACCGATCTATAAAGATGGGGAAGTGGTGGCTGTGGCTGCGACGGATCTGTTCCTTTTCGGTATCGAGGATTTTGTCAATTCTTCTTATGAAAACGGGGAGTTTGTCTGTATCCTGGATCAAAATGGGCAGGTGATCCTTTCGCCTGTGGAGGGCGGTCTCCTTGGCAAGCCGACAGACGGAGAGGGGCAGGACCTCCGGGAATACACATACATGGATTTTGATCAGTTTGTAAAGAGTGTCTATGAAGGGACGGCGGATATATACGAACAGGAAATAGACGGCAAGAGTTATTATATGTCCGGGATGCCGATCGAACCGATCGGTTGGGTATTATTGCACGCAATAGATAAGAGCATTTTGACCGAACCGACCGTAATGACGCAGGATCAGATCGATCTACTGATGTCGGCAGCGGTTTCTTCCGTGAACAATGAGATCCTCCGCGCGATCATCCTGATCGCGGTGCTGCTTGCTGTGGTCGTCATTCTGGTGCTGTTCTTTGCAGGAAAGCTTTCCGGCCGCATCGTGGATCCGCTGGAGAATATGACGAACCGGATCGTTTCTATTAAGGGTGAGGACCTTCTGTTCCCGATGGAGGATACCTATCGGACCGGAGACGAGATCGAGGTGCTGGCGGGATCGTTTTCCGACCTGTCTTCAAGAACACTGCAGTATGTGGATCAGGTCAAGACCGTTACGGCGGAAAAGGAGAGGATCGGCGCGGAGCTCAGCATGGCGACCGCGATCCAGGCAAGCCAGCTCCCCAGGCTTTTCCCAGCTTTTCCGGAGCGTGAAGAGTTTAAACTCCATGCCAGCATGACGCCGGCAAAGGAAGTTGGCGGCGATTTCTATGATTTCTATTTTGTGGATCAAGACCATATCGCGCTGATCGTGGCGGATGTATCCGGAAAAGGCGTTCCGGCGGCCCTCTTCATGATGATCTCCAGAGTCCTCATCAAGTCACGGCTGCAAAACGGAGAAAGCCCCGGGGAAGCGCTGATGCATGCAAATGATCAGCTGTGCGAAAATAATGAAGCAGGCCTCTTTGTCACGGTCTGGGCTGCAGTGATCCAGATCTCCACCGGCAAAGGCGTGGCGATCAACGCAGGGCATGAACATCCGGCTTTGCGGAAAGGGAACGGGCCGTTTGAACTTGTGGAATATGAGCATTCGCTGGCGGTGGCCGCGTTTGAAGGCGTGCCATTTGAAGAACACGAATTTCAGATGAACCCCGGTGACTGCCTCTTTGTCTATACGGATGGCGTGCCGGAGTCGCAGAATCCGCAGGGAGAGCTTTTTGAAATGGAGCGGATGATCGAAGCGCTGAATGTAGATCCTACAGCGGAACCGGAACAGCTCATAGAAAACGTTAAGAAAGGGATCGAAAAATTCGTGGATGGCGCTGAGCAATTTGATGACACAACGATGCTTTGTTTCCGTTATGATGGTGTAAAATGACGAAAAAACCCGACAGGCTTGACTTTTTATTCGATATATGTATTATTGTATAGAGTATTTCAACAACTTAAAGGAGGAAGATGAAAATGAATTACGAAAATGCAAAAAAGGGTATCGGCCAGATCTTTACGGCTGAAATCCTGCAGCTGCTCGCAGCAATCATGACTGTGGTCGGCGCGATCATCACTGTTGTCGGTGTTGCAACCGTAGCGGCAGCCGGTATAGGCGAATTTGGCGCTACTCTGGGAGGTGCTTCTGAAGCGGATCTGACTGCGATCGGCAATGCAGCTACCTTGGCTGGTGTAGGCACGATCGGTGGTTCTGTTCTTACGATCGTAGGCGCTATCATTGCTTTCATCGGTTTCATTCTTTACATTGTCGGTGTAGGCAATGCTTCCAAGGATGAAGACGGTTTCAAGAAGGCTATGTTGTTCCTGGTGCTCGCTCTGGTGTGCTCCATTGTCGGAAGCTTTACCGGTGGTGTTGCAAACGGCGTGCTTGCTGGGATCCTGACGATCCTTGGTGCTGTGTTTGATCTGCTTTCCGCGATCTATGTTATCAACGGGATCATTTCTCTGGCAAACAAGACCGGAAATTCCAAGGTTGAAGCAAAGGGCCGTTTCACTCTGAAGCTGATCCTTGTAATTCTTATCATGATCATCATCGTTAGCCTGATCGGACTGTTCGTGAATGTTTCCGCCATCGTTGTTATCGCCGGTGTGCTGAACATTATCGCGGCTATCCTGTCTGTTGTTCGGTATTTCGTATACCTGAGCCTTCTTTCCAACGCGAAGAAGATGTTCAACTAAAAGTAATTGCATTTTCAAAAACCCGTCCGGTTTTCCGGGCGGGTTTTTTTATGCGCAGGGCGGCGTATGGAAACTTTCGGCTGACGCCGAACGCCGCCCGCGCGGCGAGTAGAAGGGTCCCCCTCCTCGTAAGGCACTGGACGTTGCAAAGCAGAAGAGGGAGGAGGTTGAAAAGAATTTTTTTGCCAAATACCGGCAGTTTATGGTCCGCGAGCTGACAATTGTGAAAGGGAAATGGAGGAAAGCTCCCGAGGTCAGCGATATCGACTTCGCAGACGTGATGATCGATGTGGTCTATAAGCATCCCTATAAAACCTGCTCGTATTTGGGCGGGGTCAAAAACTACAGAAAGTATTTCCCGAGGAACAGGCCGATGGAAATCTCGGAAGAGGAGCTGAAGAAGCTGGAGACAGAAGGCGCTGCGGGGGATTTGAAAGAGAAAAGGGAGTAAACACTAGTTTGCGGGGGTGTCCGGGATTGTTATCGTCACCACGGTCCCGCCGCCTTCGTTGGGGGTGATCAGCAGATTCCCCCTGCACATGATCTCCAGGCGCTCTTGGATGTTTTCGAGGGCAAGATGAAGCCCATTGTCATCCGCTGCTTCAAACCCGCGGCCGTTGTCCGCAACGACGAGCTCTGTGCCGGAATCTGTTTTACGGGTACGGATCGAAATATGAAACGTTCCGGCATAAGGGTCTCTCCCGTGTTTAACGGCGTTTTCCACGATTGGCTGCAGGGTCAGAGGCGGCACGCGAAAACGGGTATGGGGCGTATCGTAATCCACAAACAGGCTGTCCTCATACAGGGCCTGCTCCACGGCAAGATAGGCGCGGGTGTGTTCCAGCTCCGACGAAAAGGGGATTGGCGTCGAGCTTGCGATCGCGGTGAAGTTTTTGCGAAGGTAGTTGGTGAAATCCATGATAACCTGCCGGGCCAGCTGCGGGTCCTGATCGCATAAACAATAGATACTCGTCATGGTATTATAGATGAAGTGCGGCCGCATCTGAAGGACCATAATGCTGGCCCGCTGGTCCGCGATCTCCTGTTGGTGTTTTCTGCTCTGCTCGATCTGGTCGGAGAGGATGAAGCTGTACATGGACAGGGCGGAGAGGATAACGCTGATGTCGATGAGCGTGAACACATCGATAAAGAGCTGTACAAAGAGGGCAATAGTCATCGGAACAATGGCGGTGATAAAGCCGAGGAAGGTTTTAAGGGTAAGCCGCTTTCTGCGTTTGATCACAGCAGCGAGATTGATGAGCAGGACAGCGATCATCGGCAAAAGCAGAAGGGGATATAAGGGCCCGCGGAAATAGTCTCTATCCGGCGTGACGTAAGTGAACCCGCCGGTGAACGGGGAACAGACAAGCTCAACCATGCACACGGCCCACAAAAGAAGCACAGTGCGAAAGAGCCTGCTCGAACGCAGCCTCTCCCCGCTGCAGTGAACAAGATAAGCCGTCAGCATGGGCAGCGGCACGGAGAGGAACAGAGATTCCATGATCAGTATGAAATAAAATACCGGGACCGAAACGGGAATTATCGTGAAGACCGCTTCCAGAAAGCCGAAAGAAAAGCACAACAAAAAAACAATAAAATAACTCAGAAAAAAGCGCTTGCTCCACCGGTCGATCCCGGGAATGGCAGCCGTGAACCACAGCCCCAGTACGCTTAAGAGCAGGGTAGAGACCAATATGGAGAAGTAGAAGAGATCACTTAAACTGCTCACTCGCCTGCCCCTCCCGCCGTGTATAACCGCCACGGCTTATTCTCTGATTCCGTAATTACAGCCTTCACTTGGCATGGCCTCCAAGGAATTCCACAACGCCTTCCGCGCCGATCTTTCCGGTCATAACATCCAACAGGATATCGATATAGCTGTCCGCAAACGAGAACGCGTTTCCTACGGCCATATCCATCTCCCTAAAGACCAGTTCGTCCGGAATATCTGCCGGCATCAGATTGCTTAATACATAGACGAAGAAATTATGATCCTTGTCGATCGAAAAGCTCCCGGCCGGAAGGTTGAAGTTGACATAAGAGATAGCTTCGTAAAGCGCGGGAAGATTCTCCTTCGGTATTTCCGTCGTGATGGTGATCACCGTCATAAAGATCTGTACCGGGTCATCCGCAGACAGAAGCGGGCGGAAATAGAAATCGCCCACGATCTCCAGATCCAAAGATCCATCCCCCATCTCGTCCAAAAAGGCCGTGACCATTTCAGGCGCTCCTTCTTCTTTTCTCAGCACTGCCGCGACCCGCGCATTGTTTAGTGCGGTGTTTAATTCATCCAGAAGTTCATGTCTTTTGCTTTCGATTTCGCTCATATTCATTTTGATTCTCCTCTGAAATATGTTTATTTAGCTCTTCTCTGAAATAGGATATTACTATCGATTTACTGCGCGGTCATCTTGCGCACCAGCATGTTTTCACTCGGCAGTTTCTTTTCCTCATTATAATCAAGGTTGAGGCTCCTCACAAATTCGATATAACTCTGTTTTTCAACATCTTGATTTGCTTTATCTTTGAGGTCCTTACCTCCAAAGAGCTTACTGCGGATCAGCTTTGCAAACTTCGAGCAGATAAATACGGACGCGGTTTTCATGTTGTTGAAGCCCATGCGGGCGGCCACTCTTAAGCGTAAGGCTTCTTTCATTTTTTCTTTTGTTTCTTCTTCATTTTCCTGATTATGCTGACGACTCTGTCTGCCGTTCTTAAACCGCTCCTTCCAGGCTTTGTCTACCAGGCCATCCAGGTTGAAGAAATTGTCAAATAATTTGGTCCTTAAGTTTTCAACCTTATAATAATCATGAATACTTTCCACAAGCATGGTTCCCATAGCCCCGATGAGCCCGACCACAGGGAGCGCGATGCCGATAACGGAAAAGCCTGCATTGACACTGCTGTAGACGGTTTTGTTCTTCTGCCGCTGCTGAAGACCTTCCTGCAGTTTTTTCATATTCTCTTCGTATTTTAATTCACGGTTCAGTTCTTTCTGCCGCTCTTCTGACAGATCTCCCATTTTACCTTCAAGCAGTTCTCGCTTTTTATCGAAATAGAAGGACGCATTTTTCCCATGCTCCTTCATGTTTGAGGCGGTCACTCCATGGCTGACGGCAATACCGACGCTGAGGACGGCGCCTACGACCGGTGCGCTTTCCTTCAGGACTGTTCCTGCCATGGTAAGGCCGGCGGAACCCACAAACTGGCTGACGACCTTGGTTGTATTTGCTGCCGCGGAAAACAAAGACTTACCGATCTCAAGGGATCGCGTCCTGACTTCGTCCACGGAGTACTCCGCTTCGTTTTTGATCAATGTGATCGCGCCGGTAACGGCTCCGATCAACTGAACCACGCCTTCTGTTCCGTTCTCGAAGAGCTTATCTCCTAAATTCTCATCCAGATAATTGGGAAATTCAGTAAGGAAGCGGTAATTTTCAACCACTTCATTTGTCTGATCTTCTTTTGTCTGGGCCTCGTTTATAAAGACTTTTTTTCTTAAATCCTTATACGCCTGGCGGAGGTTTTCCGCAGTGGAAACACAGGCAGCTCTGGCCTCATCGCAGAGCATCTGGGCTGCCTTTTTTTCCCGCTTGTTTGTTTTCTTGTCCCTTTCCGCCAGTTTTTCACCGTAGGTCACCAGCGCGGATTTAAAGGCGAGCAGCATTGACATACGCTTCTCCTCGGCGGTGAGATTCTTTTTATTCTTCAGTTCCTCCTTGGTTTTTTCCTCATCTGCCAGAGATTTGAGCTCTTTCCGGTACGACTTCGATACCTGAAGGGCTTCCGAGATCTTGTGCGTATAGGTATAATCGCCGTTCATCCGTTTCCAGAACTTCCACTTTGAAGCAAGGATCTTACCCTTAAATTCCTCCAGATCAGGAACATAAGTGGTCTGGGATTTAGCGACATCCACAATGTTGGAGTTCCTCCGTTTTCCCTTTTCCACAAGATAATAGATATGAAGCCGTTCCCTCTTGGACAGGGAAAAGATCCGCTCTATCATATCCCCGTCTTTATTGATGCCGTTTTCGTAATTACGGAGCATCCAGTTGTCGATCTCCTCGAGCCCTTTTTGCTGCTCAAGCGTCAGTCCTTCCTTTTTGTCTTCAACTTCGACCTTATTCTCGTCGGCTTCGAGTTCTCCTTCTTCCACCAGATGCTTGTCGATCACTTCCTCGAGTCCTTCCGTTTTTTGATTCGTGGTCTTGCGGAGTTTTTCCCAGGCAAGGCACTCCTCATATTCCGTGATCATCTGATCAATGGCCGGATCTCTTTCCTCTTTTTTGACCATAGCGCGGTAGCGGCGCATCAGGCGATCATTGATACGCAGCACCCGCAGTTTTTTGCGCAGCATCTCTCCTCCGGGCATAAAGCCAAGACAATTGTCTCCCAGCTGCGCAGTATAGCTCTGATATGATTTCGCGGCTCTTTCCAAAAGACTCGTAATGGTCTTTACGGACTCGCCTACCTCGAAATCCGCATTTCCGTCCCCATAGATTTCATCCTTTTCCTTATCGGTCAGCAGGTTCTGCAGAAAGTCCGAGGTCATTTTTTGGGCCTTTTCTGCTACCTTAAACCGGGCTTCCCCCCCTCTGGTCCAAAAGAATTTCTTTTTATGCGACTTGACGTAGTTGGAGGCTGCCTGCGACAGCTCAAACATTTTTTCCAAAGCCTCGGAAGTATCGAGCTTTGCTTCTTTGTTCTGTGTGAGCTCCTGCATATCGGCCAGACTGTCCATCAGATCCCTGGCGCTGCCGCTGCGGTTCTTTTCCTGATAACCGTTTTCTTTTCCCTCGGCGAAGCTCTTAAAGCTGAATTTGGATTTAAGCGCACCCGACAAGACTATGTCCTCGGAAAAATCCCGGACCTTCCCCATGACACTGGTGGTCTGTACGTCCGCATTATCCCATTCGCTGCGGAATTTTTCGGCAAAACCTTCCATGCCTTTCGTGATCTGGTCCATTTTTTTGATCTGCTCTTTCGACTCCGCATCCTTGAGCATCTCTTCAGGCTCTGCTAACGAAATAAACCGGTCCTGCAGCTGTTGTTCTTTATGCAGCTCCTTCTGGCTTAAATCCTGAAGTTCGATCATCTGATGTTGTTCGCTCATGCTTGCTCCTTTCTCGTCCCATAGAAGATCTCTTCTCCCGAACAGTTTGGCATCAGTTTATCTGTGAGAGCTTTTGTAGAGGCGCTCTTCCTTTCTATTCTCACGATCGTCTCCGGAGGATAAAGCTGCAGCGCTTTTAGCAGGGAAAACCGGATCATGTAAAGAAGATCTTTTTTGAATTCCGGCCCATAGGCAAAAAGCAGCGCAGGGATCAATATTCCCGACGGAGTTTTACGGATCAGGAATAGTCCGGGGATCTTTTCGCCGGAGTTGATGCAGGCGGATATGCTGTTATCAAACCAGTTTTTCGGCAGATAGGGGATATCCTCCAGGTTCCCTCTGTGTCCCTTAAACAGGATCTGTTTGATCGTATCTCTGAACTGCAGGATTGACAAGTCTTCGATACTCCCGATATGATCCGGCAGCTTTGCTGACTTCCCGAGCCCCGTTGCGGCCAGCTCTTTCAGCGTGATGCTTATGGCTTCGTCTTCCTTTTTCTCCATGGAAAATCCGGTTTCCGAAAGCGCCTTCGCATCGGCTTCGTCCAACAATTCGTATGTGCTCTCGACCGTCTCGTCTTCACTTACGGAATTCTGCCGGTAGTAGCTTTCAAGACCCTTCAGAGTCTCCTGATCTCCGGATTTCACCAAAAAGATCCGGCTTTTTATGTCTTCCTCGCTTTCCGAATTCAAAAGCTCATACACGAAAGCACCCTTCGCGTTGCCATCCCCGTCTACAGCGCCGATCCCGCTGTAATACACCCGTTTCAGATCCTCTATGAGGTCTTCTCCCAACAACGATAGAAAATCGTCCAGATTATCTTCCGAAATCTCAATTATGTCCATTACAAAATACGCTCCATAAACTCAGTTTCTGTTTCCGCTTTCTTTTTCAGTTTACAGGCTGCCTTTACCTCCGTAACCGCTTTCACGTCCTCGATCACCATGGCAAGGGCTCCCTTCTCCTTGACATTGGTCAGCACCACGATCTCATGGTCATTGTGAACAATGGGTTCACAATCCTTCGGCAGCTGTTTTTTCAGTATTTCCGAAAACTCTTTCATTTTTTCCGGGGAATCCAGGGTAAAGGTCATGACGCTTGAGGGCGCATACTGTTTCTTGGCGATCAGACCTTTAAGATACACAACAAAGTCCATGTTGTAAAACCCTGTACTACGGTCGATATAGCGCAGTTCCGAGGTGATCGACGAATAAAGCAGCATCAGGCCCAACGTGCATCCCAGCGCCGAGAACCCGAGGGAAAAAAGATCCTGCAGGATCCAGCCGGCAAACACCGGAATGAAGAACACCCAGGGGTTGAAAAACCGAAGATACCCGTTCTGTATCTTATATTCGCGCAGCAGCCGAAAACCAATGAAAAAGTAGTAGATGCGAATCGCGAAAAACACGCATACGGCCACAACGTAGATCCAGAAGCCCGCGTCCGACAGAACCGCCAGGGGAGTGCATACTGCGGTAACTGCCGTGGCGATGATCAGCGGCGTAAAACCGGCCATAAACTTACGCCGGAGGTAATCTTTGTCATCAAAAAGATACAGGCATAAAAACGTGATCCACATGTATATGAATATCGTGGACAGGAAGATGTCAATAAGGTCGGCGCCTATCTCCATCAAGATGATCGCTGTCTGATCTGCCGAAGATAATCTCTGGAAATCCGCCCAGCTGTATACGCCCAACTCCATGTCTGCGTAAGACTGCAGAAGATGGACGGCCGACATGATGAGGACCATCAGGGAAAAACGCCGGAAATATCGTATCACCGTACTCTTTTCCGAGGGCAGTTTTCTGAGCCTGAACATCTGAATGATCATCAGGACCACAGCGGCCAGATCCGCCGCATAGGAAATATAAATGCTTGCTGTCATAGTATTTGCCTCTTGCTATTTAATCGTCCATTCCTCCGCGCTGCCCGTCGAGAAGGGATAGCGCAGTTTCTTCAGCTGCTCCTTTATGCCCTCCAAAGTCAGTGGTTTCAGAATAAAGCCGCTGGCCTCAGTTTTCCACGCGTCGAGCGAGTAATCGGGGAAGGCGGTCAGGAACACGATATTCGTGCGCGGATTGATCTCCAGAAGCGTCCGGCAAAGATCCAGCCCGCTCGCCGCTCCCAGTTCAATGTCCAGAACCGCCAGCGCGATCCGGTTCATCTTCGCGTATTCGATCGCTTCCTTCGGCCAGATGAACCCCGTGATCGTGGCGTCCGGCATGGCCTCCTCCAAAACACTCAGCCCTTCGGAGAGAATGACCTTGCTGTCGTCCACCATGATGACATTAGGCGATTCCTCGCTCTGCGCCGCGAGCTGGAACAGCTTGTTCGCGTCCACCCCAAGGTGATCGGCAAGCCGCAGGATCATCGTCGCGTCCGGCAGCCGGCTGCCGTTCTCCCATCGTGCGATGGTGGAGTGGTTCACAAACATCAGTTTTCCAAGCTGCTTCTGCGAAAGCCCCCGTTCATCCCGAAGCTTCCTCAGGGTTTCCGCAAATATATAGTTCAACGCAGATACTCCTTCGTTTTCTCCTTATCCAGTGAAAATCTCTCCATCAGCCCGGCCGGTATCTCCACCGTCATATATCTGTGCCTCGCGTTCTTACTTAGCCGGAAATACGTTTTCGCTTGTACTATTTCCTTATGAAATATTGCCTGAATTATAACACCACCCCCTGGGTCTTCGCAACGATTATCAATTCCCGCGGAGTTATCGTGTTTATCTGGCTGTACGAGTAGCATTATTCACAAAAATACTAAATTTAGTAGAAAATGCTTGCAAATGCCACTAGATATGGTATAGTGTTAAATGCACGTATGAGAAAACAATTTCTGAGGGGAGAAGAATATGAAGATCATTAAGAGAAGCGGCGCGGAAGTGCAATTCGATATTTCAAAGATCCTGACCGCTATCAACAAAGCCAACCGAGAGGTGGAGGAGACGGACCGGCTTCATTCGGACGAGATCCTTGCGATCGGAAATGCGATCGAAAAGGAGTGCGAGGAAAGCGCGCGGGCGCTGTCCGTCGAGGAGATCCAGGACCTGGTGGAAGACCACATCATGGATCATAAGGCGTATAAAGTCGCGCGGACATACATTACTTATCGGTATAAAAGAGCCCTGGTCCGAAAGAGCAATTCCACGGATCAGCAGATCCTGTCGTTGATCGAATGCAATAATGAAGAGGTCAAGCAGGAAAATTCCAATAAGAATTCCACGGTGAACTCCGTACAGCGCGATTATATGGCCGGCGAGGTAAGCAAGGACATTACCAAGCGTTTCCTTCTTCCGCCGAAGATCGTGAAAGCGCATGAGGATGGGATCATCCATTTCCACGATGCGGACTACTTCGCGCAGCACATGCATAACTGCGACCTTGTGAATCTTGAGGATATGCTGCAGAACGGAACCGTGATCTCGGGAACGCGGATCGAAAAGCCCCACAGTTTCAGCACGGCCTGCAACGTGGCGACGCAGATCGTGGCGCAGGTGGCCAGCAGCCAGTATGGCGGACAGAGCATTTCTCTTTCCCATCTGGCTCCGTTCGTGGAGGTCAGCCGTAAGGGCATCCGTAAGGACGTGCTCGAATCGATCGAGGAAAACGGCATTGAGATGACGGAAGAGCAGATCACGAACATGGTGGAGCACCGCGTGCGCTCCGAGATCAAGAAGGGCGTACAGACGATCCAGTACCAGGTTGTGACGCTGATGACCACGAACGGCCAGTCTCCGTTCGTTACGGTCTATATGTACCTTGACGAAGCGAAAACTGAGAGAGAAAAAGAAGACCTCGCCATGGTGATCGAGGAGGTTTTGGAACAGCGGATCCAGGGGGTCAAGAACGAGGCCGGCGTGTGGATCACGCCCGCGTTCCCGAAGCTCATCTATGTGCTGGATGAGGACAATATCCATCCCGATTCCCGCTATTACTATCTGACCGAACTCGCCGCAAAATGCACGGCAAAACGGATGGTGCCGGATTATATCTCCGCGAAGATCATGCGCCAGTTAAAGGGCGGGGATGTATACACCTGCATGGGCTGCCGCTCCTTCCTCACGCCGGACCGTTGCTCCGAAACGCGCGGCAATGTCGCCAATGCGGGGAATTACGAAGAAGGAAAGCATAAATACTACGGCCGCTTCAATCAGGGCGTTGTGACGCTGAACCTTGTAGACATTGCGCTTTCTTCCGAAGGGGATTTTGAAAGCTTCTGGAAGATTTTTGACGAGCGCCTCGACTTATGCTATGAAGCCCTGATGATCCGCCATAACCGCCTCAAAGGAACGGTTTCCGACGTAGCGCCGATCCTCTGGCAGCATGGCGCGCTTGCCAGATTGAAAAAAGGCGAGACGATCGACAAGCTCCTGTTCGGCGGGTATTCTACGATCTCCCTCGGCTATGCCGGGTTGTACGAGTGCTGCCGCTATATGACAGGCAAGCCCCATACCGATCCTGCCGCAACGCCGTTTGCTCTGGAAGTCATGCAGAAAATGAACGACGCCTGCGCAGGCTGGAAAGCAAAGACAAATATTGATTTCTCTGTGTACGGAACCCCGCTGGAGAGCACGACCTACAAGTTCGCAAAGTGCCTGCAGAAACGTTTCGGGAAAGTGGAAGGCGTGACAGACAAGAACTACATCACCAATTCCTACCATGTCCATGTGACCGAAGAGATCGACGCATTCAACAAACTGACCTTCGAAAGCCAGTTCCAGAAGTTGTCTCCCGGCGGCGCCATCAGCTATGTAGAGGTGCCGAACATGCAGAGCAACATTCCGGCCGTCATGACCGTGATCCGTCACATTTATGACAACATCATGTACGCCGAGCTCAACACGAAATCCGACTACTGCCAGTGCTGCGGCTTCGACGGTGAGATCTCCATCGTGGAGGACGACGGAAAGCTTGTCTGGGAATGCCCGAACTGCGGAAACCGCGATCAGAACAAACTGAACGTTGCGCGCCGCACCTGCGGTTACATCGGGTCACAGTTCTGGAATCAGGGCCGCACACAGGAGATCAAAGAGCGGGTGTTGCATCTGTAAGACATGAAACAAACTTGTTTTGTTACAACTCTATCTGAGATAATCCCTAAAAGAGTTGTCATATAACAACCGTTCTTAAATATTCACTTAAAAAACATGGTCTATCAAATTGGTAGGCCATGTTTTATTTTACTGCAAAGTTACAATTCATTCTGGGATAAATTCTTCGTATTTAGACTGGTATTCTTTAAGAATATTCTGTACTGAGTCGTCTTCATCGCTTAAAACAAGCATTCCCGCAGGGGATCCGGGGGCGCGCAGCCCCGTTGGGATCTCCCGCTTGACATGCAAAAATCCTGCGTTACAATGCAGGTAGGGTCAGTCTGGGCTGAAAGGCTCGATTGACAACATATCTATTTATTCGTCTTATGTTGGTATTTTTGAGTTTACACAGACTTTGAAACAGTCTCTCCTCCGGGTCTGTTTCGCTGTCTGCGGAAAAGAAGCTGTGAAGATGTACGTCCCACATAAGAAAAGCCTTTCTTTGCATGATGCCGATTTTGTGATAGCATGGAGTCTAGGATCCGGTATCTTTAAAAAGCTGTTTCTGACCAGATCTTTTGGGTCATCGACGCATTTGCATAGTGAAAGACTGATTTAATCGGTCTTTCACTAAGATTACAACATTACAGCATATTTGTAACTGTTCAGAAACTGGGAGTCTGAACAGTTACGCATTTCCCGCATGGCCGGTGTTCAATGTGATTTTATTCGTTCTGATGAAGGGCTAACCGTGTGGGTAAGGAGGCCATCTTGAGGCTTAAAAAGACAGTTGAGGATGAAAGATTTCTTCGTATTGAAGGTGGAGAGGGCGCAGCGATCACCATATATAAGGAGCGCTCCTATGGGCATATCCTTTCCATTACGGTGAAGGAAGAAGACAGGAGAAATGGGATAGGAAGAGAGCTTCTTGGCACCGCGGAACAAGAGCTTTTCGACTGCGGCATACAGTGGATGGACGCGGATTATGCAGATTCGGTGGATTCGCTTACCGACTTTTTCCGGGAAAATGGCTTTGCGGTAAAGCCGGGGGCAGATGTAATGTCGATCCCTATGTCAGAGCTTTTAAGCAGTCAGCTTGTGAAAAAATCATTAAGGGCTGCCTCTCCGGGACTGGAATTTATTCCTCTTTCCAATCTTTCCTTTTCCCAGTGGAATGAGCTTGTCGAGAGCTTTAAAAGGCAGCATCTACGTATAGAAAACCAGGATATCACAAGGCTGGAGCAGGACATAAGCGGAGTGGTCTATAATGAAGGACAGATCCCCCGGGCCATCGTTTTTTGCAGCGAGGTGGGCGGGAACCTCCATGTGGATTTTTTGTTTGGCTTTGAAAAACATGTGCAAAAATATATTTTGGCATCCCTCCAGGGCATGCTTTCCGCTCTGATCGAGCGCGACGGAGAGGTTCTGTACAGTAATCTAACCGCCATTGCCATGAATAAAAATGTACCGATGCTTATGGAAAGGGCATTGGACAGCAAAAAGAAACCCCGGAAATCCGGTGAGACCGTGTATGCCAGAAAAAAGCTGCAGGGTGGCTATGATGAGAACAGCGAGCTCTCTTATGAGCCGGATACGGATAGAAGGGAGCTTTGGCGAAGAGAGATCAGAAAGACTCCGTTTCAGGCGAACATCAGCTATAAGCTCTCCTGGGGTCGTATGAACGGAAGACTCTCGGACGCAGAGGAGCCGGAGGAGAAAGCAGAGATCCCCATGACCATAAACTACGACAAGGATGAGGATCAGAGGAAGGGACTCATCATGGAAGATACCATCCGGATCACTGCGGATAATATGGAGCGGTTTATAAGGCATCTGCCCCCGGATGTGGGTCGGGATATCATCAGACCCTTTTATCGCGGACTGGCAGTGCAAAAGGAGGAAGAGAAAGAACCTGCGGCTTTGATGGCCTGGGTGTACGAAAATCTGGAAACGGATGACAGTCACAAAGCAAACATCATCTTTTTTCACAGCAGGGATCAAAAAGCCGGAGAGACTCTTCTTCGGGAATACGGTAACGAGATAAAAAATGAAGATGTGGAAATGAGCTATTTCTGGCTGCCTGCACCTTCTGACGCGGAGGAGGCGTTGCTTTTTGCCGCCGGCTTTTCCATGGAAAAAAAAGTGGGTGTCAATCACTTTGTGACCATGGACGAATTGGAGAAATCACTTCTTCTAAAAAACAAAGCCTTTCATTCCGTGAAAAGTCTTCGGGATGTAGATGACAGACACTTTAAGCGTGGAGTGGCAAAGTGTTTATACATGTGCAACGAAGGAAGATCCGAAGATTTGGCGTATCTGTCCAGAGGCTGGTATGATCCTGATGTTTCCGGCTGCTTTTTTCAGGATGGGGAGGTGGCAGGAATGCTTCTTTGCCACAGGCTTTCTTCCGGAGATTTCTATATCGATTTTGCGAGATCCATGGGCAGCGATCCTGAGATCGAGACCATCTATCTTCTCAGGTTTTCTCTGGCAAGGTTTCAGGAAAAGTGCAAAGAGCGGCCGAGGATTGTCATAAGACTTGACAATCAAACAGACATAAGACTGGCAGGGAAACTATTCTCCAAATTAAACGATCAGATTGTGACCTTTGGAGAGAGGAGGGAGCTCTAATATGAGATTTCTGGAAAAGCTGTCGTATATTAGTGAGATGAACCGTTTATCGCTCATGTTTAACCTTGCTGCTGTCTTTATTGTTTTCGGTATCATCTGGCAGACCGGGATCTACCGGAAGAGGGGAAGGCTGGAGGATAAGCTGTTCTTTTCGGCAGAAATACTGTTAATCGCCATGGCGATGATCGACATGATCGGTTCTGTGCTGAATGGTCAAGGTGCCCCTGCTGCCGCTACGATGAATCATATGATCAATCATGTGTTTTTCATCCTGTTTGTATTGATCTGCGGGCTGCTGGCATTGTTTTTTGCACAGAGAGCAAAGTGTGGATATGAAAGCAATAGACAAACGCGTATCCTTTTCATGCTGCCGGCATTTGCAGAGATCGCTGCAATTCTTACGAACAGCTTTACCGGAAGCTTTTTTTATATAGATTCCGAAACAAAAGCATATACCATTGGACCTCTGTATGGCCTTCTTTACATTGTTCCGGTTTTTTATGCTATCTTATCCATCATTATGTCATCAAAATCCAATCCGGGCAGTATCTGGTTTTTTTTACTGATCATCGTGGTGCGGATGCTTTTGGGACTTACCAGTAACGGTGTATCCTCCACACCTGTGTGCCTTGCAATAGGACTTGCCTATATTCAGATACATATCGCCCTGGAGCCGTTTTATGAGGAGGATGAAATATGATCACGATCGCAGAAAGATCTCTTCCCACGGTCTATGCGGATGGTTTGTCCCTGCTGCTTCTGCTGGGGCTTTTTGCTTTGTCCTTTAAAAGCAGGACGAACCGGAAGAGGGATCTGGAGACCGTTTTATTCTGCCTGCTTGGTGCTGCCGTAGCATTAAATGCCGTTTTTTCGGGGCTTTTCTATATTCTGCGTGATCAGAGCCTTGGGTGGTCGCCTTTCCTGAGCAGACTCCTTCCCACTCTTGATGAGCTTTCCGCCACATTTGTGCTGGCGGTATGGGTTTTTTATGCGGAGTACAGGATCTACGGTAGCAGACAGCGGCTGCTCAGATTTCGGTATATACTGGCATTACCGGCGGTGGTTGTAGCCGCATTTACGATCATAAATCTCTTCACGGGCTGGATGTTTGCTGTGGATGAGAATATGCTTTTGCATTACACACCGCTGTATTTTATTCTGGAGGCGGTGGAGTATCTGTACGGCCTGATGCCCTTGGTGGATGAGCTTCTTTATACCAGGCGGTTCGGGAAACTGCATTTTTTTTCGGTGATACCGGTTGTCGTTCCGGTTACAGTGGCATCCTTATTCACCATCGTATCCGGCTATTCTCTCAGTCCGCTTGGCTTTTCCATAGGAGTTTTGCTTTTGTTTTTGTCCTATGCCAGCAAGTGGAGGTTTGATGATCATGAGAGCGGTCTTTACAACAGGCATTTCTTAAAGTTCATTTTAGAGCTGGCTCTGGCAGGGAAAATAGAATACAAAAACGTGATCATCTTTCAAACAGATCATGCTTCAAAGGCGTTCTTTGATATTTTAAAGACAGAGCTTCCCAGGGAGGGGGAGCTGATACGTACAGATAAAAACACGGTTATGCTGTTTTCGGGAAACAGTACCCCGGCTGCGCTCTCGGTATTTTCGTCTCTGGTACAGGATGCTGCCGATGAGTATAATGATAATCATCCGGATGAAAATGCCCTGGATATCATCGTATCCACCAGAAGAAGAAGGAAGAACGAGAGCTCTGCGGAATTTGTAAAGAGGATGTATCGGGCGGCTGCATTCGCATAATGCAGCAAATCTGCATTACGCGGAGAAGTCCGTGTGGACACACTTGTGTGTCCAGCCGGACCTTTGCGCAAATTCTGCAAGGCACGTACGTGCCTTGAGACGAATGCAACAGCCCCTTTTAAAGGGATAGGGAACAGGAGGCTTACATGAAGCTGATTTTTTATACGCTTACAAAACAAAGTCTTGAAAAAATGGGCAGATTGCTGCCGGGGTATGTGATCAAAAGGGGGGGACAGGATGGATGCTTTACCTTAGGTGCCGTCCAAAGAACAGAGGACGAAAAAGAGCTTTTCGTTGGAATGTGCCAGTTTCTGATCAACAAGGTCACAGACACGGAGGTTGTGGCAGAGCTTGCCTACATATACGTCTGTGAGGAATATCGCCGTAAAGGTGTAGGGCTTTCATTGCTTAATAAGCTGTCATCCATACTGCAAAGGAGTGAGATAAAAAAGAGTCTGACGATCCTGGTGGGGGAGGAGGCGGAAATCCTGGGGTATGGTGTTTCAGAGGAGGAGCTTGGTGAATTCCTTCGCGCCGGAGATTACCTTCCCACTGAGGAAACCTCGGAATTTTGGGATATGGCGGAAAGAAAGCTCTTCGGCGGCATATCCGATATTCTGGTTACGAACAGCAAAAAATACATAAAAAATACATATAGGGGAGGTAGAGTATGAGCGACCAGCCGTTTGAAATAGAAAAAAAGAAACAGTCCGAGATCAGGACCGAAGTAAAGAAGGAGCAGAAGCAGTCTCCCTATAAGATAGATCCCCTTCCCCTGCAGAAAAAAATGGTGCCGGGGGAGCTAAAAAAGGCATCCCAAGCAGCAGATGAGAAAAAGGCACGGGAAACTGTAAAAAAAGAGATGCCGCCCATCGCAGGCAATTCTATTGAGATGCCAAAAGAGGGTGAGAGAGAAGGGCAGCAGGAAAACCAAAACCGGATCATAGAGGAGGAACCAAAGGAAGAGATCGTATACAGGGGAGGGGAGGTAGAAAGGCTCTCTCCTGAGGAGATTGCCGCAGGCAGGAAGATCTATAATGACAAAGACAAGGAAGTACACATGGCATCCCTCTGCCGTCTTTTGGGGATCGACAAAAAGGCTGCGCCAAAGGAGAGAAACGATCTGGTGCTGATCAGACAGAAATTCATGCATCAAACGACCATGATCGATGGGAAAGGAAAGGAAAGGGCGGACTATGACTGGAATGACGATGTGGACCAGGAGCTTCGCGCGGAATTTGACTGGCTCATGGAGTATTACAAGATCAATGATCCCACCTTTGCGGAATTCAATGACGAAAAGCTTGTTGAGCTGCCGGTCAATAAAAAGCTGAATGCCTCCATAAAGGGGCTGGAGCAGATCTACGAAAAACAGGGCATCAATAACTGCTTCTGCTGTGCCGGTACTGCCATGCTAAACCAGTTCCTCAGAAATAAAAAGGGACAAAAGGCCGCAAAAAGATACTACTCGCAATATGATATGAGAAACTTTTCTCCCAGAGTAAAAAAATACAGCAACGACTTTGCTTTCTTTGCCGATGAGGATGATTATAAAAAACGTGTCACCGAGGTTTCAAGGTTTGCGGGAAAAGGAAAGTACGCGGTAGGAAACGTATTTGAGCTTGGCGATTTCTTTTATGATGAGCTGAAAAAAAACAATGCGATGCTAAACAAAATGATATTTAAGATGCCGCAGCTGAACGGGAAGGATCAAAAAGCGGACAGCATTAAGGCAAGTAATGCCAGGGAAGCATTCAAGCGAAAGATCGCAGAGATTATCAACACAGGGAATGTGGCAGGCTTTCTCGATTTTACAGGGACTGTGGCAGACTCTGACGGATCCATCAAAGAAACAGGGCACTATGTCACCATCACCGGCATACACGGGGATGAGATCGAGTATCTGGATTCCAACAAAAAAGATTTCAACAAGGTTCAACACAAGTCGGTGGATGAATTCTTGTACAGGATCGATGATGGCTCCAAGCAGTTCGAGATTGATTGGATCAGCGAGATGAAAAAGCCGGAGGCGATGAAGAAGGAATACTCCGACCTCGATTATAATACAAAGACAGGTTATTCGGTAAAAAGGCTCTCCGATGAAAATGTACTCAATGTGGCTCACACAAAGGGGCTTACCGTCCGAAAGACACTGAACGACCTGGCCACCGGGGTGGAGTCTGAGGTGGCCTATATTCCAAATCCCGGGATGAAGGTTTCGACAGCTCCCATGGAGGAGTATGTCATCCCTGAGGAGGAGCTCATCACCACCTTCATCAATCAGGAGGAGCCTAAAAAAACAAGAACTAAAGAGAAGATAAAGGAAGCAGGGCTTAAGGGGACGAAGGAAGAATCAGAGGAAGAGACAAGGTATATCGTTTCTTTGGAAAAGGAATCTGAAAAGAAGCAGAGAAAGAAGCCGGTATCAAAGACCAGAACAGTCAATGAGGAAAAAAAGCAGGTAAGGGAGCTTAAGCTTTTGCCTGATGCAGATGCGGAGAGCCTTGATGCATTTCGGCGCCTGGACAACAAAAAGTATGATAAGACCATGGAAAGGATCATGAATCAGGCAGTCCGTACCGGCTTTACCATCACTAGGGATCTGCCGAAGGAAAAAAGGCTGCTTTATGATCTTGACAATACGCTTTCTGATGTAAAGGACATAAAAGACCTGATCTTTTCCCTGGAGGACAAACAATATGTAAGAGCTGACCGGGAGCTTGCCATAGCAAGGCTTTCCGCCGTCCAGGGGCGGAACCTTTCACATCTTTTGCTGAATGACAAAAAGACCTTCGGTGATTCAAACGCGATGAAGAAGGTAAAGGGGGCGATCAGAGACCTGGAAGAGCTTCTGACCAGTGAAAAGAAGCGCCAGCTTACCAGTAAGGAGATGGATGAGATCGCGGGGCTTTACCGTACTGCCATGGAGGAATGCCAGAAATACTGCGATGAAAAAACCTCCACCAGAGAGAGCGGCAGTCGAAGAAGAGCCATGGTGGAAGCTGCCTTAAAGCGCCTTACCAGAGAGGCGGAGCTTTTTGAGCTGGGAAGGCAGGCACTGAGGGCAGACGGGGAGGAGGCAGGTACGGTGAGAAGCGGCATGGCGCTTTTATCCTACGCTGCCCTTTCGGACTATACCTACAGGCTCAAGAATACAAACAGACTAAGGAAGGCCGAAACAGAGAAGGATGATCTGAAAAGAGAAGCGGAAATGAAACAGGCGGCATATGGCGCGCTTGAAAAAAAATACAATACGCTGAAAGAAAAGAAGGAGGAGGAATACGGCAGTCTTGCGATCATCCGTATTCCCTTCGACAGTGAATTAAATGATTTAAAGATAAAGCTTGAAGCAAGGGCAAAGGATCTGGAGAGTACAAATGAAAAGCTGGAGAAGCTGTCAGGCGTCAAGGAGGATCTTCTGAAAGCGCAGGAGGAGAGGGAGGAAAAAAGAAGAGCCAGGGCAGATGAGATAAAGAGCAAGGGAGCAAGGAGAATACGAAAGGATCTTGAAAAGCTTCCCAATGATCTTCGGCTGATTGCCTATACGTTAGATAACGGATATGGGCCCTCCTATCTGTTTAAGGATCCGAAAAAGCCTACCTCCGCGGAGAAGAGGGCCATGCGGGAGCTGATCAATGCAAGAAGGGCGCTTTCTACGCTGGAGCCCGGCAGCCCAAAGGCTGTCACTGTGCGGCTTCACGGGCATTTTGTGCGTTTTTTAAGCGACCAGTTCGGGAATCTCATGATGCAGTCAGAGGGTCATTCCCTCAGCCTGTCCCTAAGGGGAGACCAGATTGCAGACAATTTTTCAAAGGATGTGTTTGAAAGGCCTGAAATCTATGAAGAGGGAGATGTACGGGAGATCATTGAGAGCCAGAAAACCGATCTTTCCTCAATGAACCGGGGCGAACTTCTTAGATCCAGGGAATACTGCGCGAGAGTGCTCCACAAGAAAACAGGGATCGCCATGAATCTCTTAAACAACGTGCCGGTTTCCGAATTAAAGAATGCGGCGCTGATTGCGCTTGATAAAAATACAGACAGAAAGAAGCTGATCAGCACCTTTACCAAATATGTGGAGCGGCAAAACACAAGGCACCGTGACGTACATATCAATACCGTGCTGAACCTTGAGCTTCAGAAGGTGGGGAAGGGGTCTACGGATGGCGTAAAGCTTTTGTATGAGGATATGGAGGAGGAATCCGGCTGGAGGGAAGAGGAGGAGCTTGTCAGGGATTTTGCGGCGGATCTTCTGTTCTCTGAGGACACCTGGGTTTCGGATGGCATGAAAAAAGAACCTGCTCTTCGTATGAGAAGCCTTCTGCTCAGACACTCAAGGGCAATCTCGCTGATCATCAGCGATCAGTTCCGTAATAAGGAAAAGCAGCCGGAAGGTCTGGTCACCGGCATGGTGGAAAAGCTTCCGATCTTTGCTTTTTCGGAAGGGGGAGGAGACGAGCTCAAGGGAAAGCTAGAGGAAGCCTTAGAGCAGGTCAGAGCTTTTGTTGAGAAAATGGTCGATGCCAGGATCAAGGAAATGAAGCTGGGCTCTTTCGCGGAGGGAGCGGCGAAGGCGGTTGCAAAGGGAAAGCTTATGGATCCCAAGGAGGTTCAGAAGGTGATCGAGGAGAGGCTCCCCGCTCTTAATGCGAAGGAGCTGAAGGAGCTTTCCAAAGTGGACAAGTATATAGATGATGCGGTAAAGAATACCATGGACGAGGTTCAGCAGGTCTTTGACAAGTCCGTGGAGATGATCTTTGGCAATGCAAAAGAGAAGAAGGAAGAAACGGAAGAGAAGGAAAAAAAGGATGATGGCATTTCGGACTTTGAGGTCATAGAGACATCTCCGCTTCTTACCGCAAACAGGAAATATGCGGAAACGGAGGAAAGGAATAAGCTTCTAAAGCAGAGGTTTGACAGTGAGACGGCAGAGCTTTCCGAGCTTAAGTACCGGATACAAAAGGAGAACCTGACCCTGGCAGCACTTCTTCTTCAGGGAAGGAACAAGGACATAAAGGCCCGGTCGAAGCAGGATATTAAGGGCGTCAATAACAGTAAAGCCATAAGGAAAACGAAGTCAGACATACAAAAGCTATTCGAGGCTCGGGAGAAGCTCCTAAAGCAGAATGATGTTACAAAGGAGGAACTGAAAAGGAATGAGGAGGAGCTGCTTCCTGCCAAAAAGGCGGTGGAAGCAGAGGCGAAAAAGGAACGGATGAATAACATAAGAATCCGTATACGGAATCGTGAAGAAAAAAAGCCTGCACTTCTTATGGATATTCAGAGGAAAAATGAGGCAATCGAGCTAAAAAACAAGGAAGTGGCTGACCTGACAAAGGAGAAGGCTGAGCTGGATAAGCAGGTAAATGCTTTAAGAGACCAGGCAGATCAGCTGCTTTTCAAGCTTACTGAGATCGACCGGGAGTATAATAAGAAAAAGAAGCTGGAAAAGAAAGAAAGGGAAAAGAAAGAAGGCAAAAAAGCGTCTGCGGAAGAGGACATTGATCCAAGGGCTAACCCACTGCATGTACCTGTTGAACAGGAAGCACAGGCATTAATGCCCAGGATCAATGAGGGGAAAAAACAGCTCAGAGAAAAGGATGAAAGGCTGAAGGCATTAAAGGCTGAGCTGAAAAAGCTTAAGGAGTCCGTACATGCGGCAGAAAAGGAGCTCAAGGAGCTGCCGGAGAAGTCGGTGCAGGAGCTGGAGGATATCCTGAATGCTACGACAAAGGGCAAAAAGGGGCAGGGGCTCTTCATGAAAAATGTCTTTCAGACATACTTTAAGAATGTGCCTGTGATGGATCAGCGTTCCATGCTTGCGGGAGCCATCAGAAACGCAAAGCCCGTGCCAAGGTTGACAAAGAAAGAAAGGGATAAGCTTTCGTCCGAGGATCGGATGGATTTGATGACAAGCATGCTTGGGGGGATGTTTAAGGGGGCGGGACCCCTCTTCCAGAAGATGCTGCAGGGCATCCCCATGGGAAAGGATTTTCCCCGTGGACTGAAAAAAGCCATTCAGGATACCCAGGACAGCCTTGCCTCCATTCCGGAGGAGGTAGTGCGTGCCCATATGGATGGCATGATCGAAAGATCCAACGGCAGAATACAGAAAATCGAGGTGGGGAAATCCTTGGGTGCCGCATCCGTGGGGCAGGCGTTTTTATGCACCGTATATGGAAAAAGGGAGCTTAGTGGTGGGAAACAGGTGGTGATTAAGCTACTCCGTCCCGATGCCAGAAACCGTATGATGCGGGAAAAGCAGGTCATGCTGAATGCTGCCCGGCTTACGGATGAGGCAGAAATGCTCCCGGCAGAGATTGAAGCAATGCGCAAAAAAAATCAGATCGGCGGCATGGAAGCCACCTATCTTGGAAATCTCCAAAGGATAGAGGAGGAACTGGATCTTACCAGGGAGGCTGAAAACTGCAGACTGGGAGCGGTATATGACAAGCCGGCAATGGATTATGAAACGAAAAAGGAAAAGCCCAATATGTGTGATGCCATGAAGCTTTCAGACCTTGCCGAACCCACCTCCGACACCTGTGTCATGGAAATAGCAGGCTCCATGACGGTAAAGAAGTACTTAAGTGACATAAAAGAGAAAGGAGACAGAGCCCTGCTCCCCTTCCTTAAAATGGAGGATGAGGTCAGGGACGGCAAAAAGACGGGAAGGAAAATTCCGGCGAAGGACAAGGAAGGGAAATATTCCATCCGAGAGGATCTTACAGCAATAGAGGATAGAGAGCTTTCAGAGATTAAACAGGAGCTTATAAGAACCGCAAATGAGCTGGATAAAAAGCAAAAGGCCTTATGTCAGGTGGCGCAGAAATGGGTCACCGAGGGAATCTTTGAGGCAGGCTATTACCATGGTGATCTTCATGCGGGAAATATCATGATCAGCAATCCCGGAGTTACCATCATCGATTTCGGCAATACCACCCGGTTAAGCAGTGATCAGCAGGAGAAGATCTCAAAGCTTATGATGGCAGCCACCTTTTCGGATGTGGGAGACTTCCGCCACGCCTTCCACACTCTCCTCGAAAACACTCCCGAAGAGATTTATGAGGCAAAAAGGGATGAACTGACTCTTATCTTTACAGAGATACTGTCTATGGGCTCCGAAAAGGACGCGGCTCTTCGTATCTCTGTGGCTTTGGCAAAGGCCCAGGAGATCGGGCTGGAGCTGCCGCCCACCATAGCCAATTTTGTCTCCTGTCAGATGCGTCTGCAAAATACCATCAAGGAAGCAAATGACACCTTAAAGGGTCTCCAGAACAATATCGATCTCATAGATGATGATGTTGACAACATAGATCTTCGTGATAAAGAAGGGCTTGAAAGGGATGTTGTTGCCAGACTGATGAAAAACACAAAAGAAATAACCAGGGCGGATGATTTTAAGCTGGAATGTAAGCTGGAGCTGGCAAAAAGGGAGGTTCTTACAAAAGAGGAGCTGCTGGCGATCATCTCGGCTAAGCCGGAAGCCGCTTCGGCTTTAATGACTCCTGATTACAGTGATATCTTAAGGCAGATTACCGCTGAGAAGGAAAAGGGAGAGAAAGCGGACAAGAAGAAAATAGAGGAGCTTGAAAATCAGCTTTACAATGGCTATAGGGTGAAAACGGAAAAGGATTCGAAGATTGATGCTGCGGCTTATTATCTGGCACTTTTCCCCCTTATCCCCCGAGGCTATAAACACAAACGGACGGAGTTAGGTGAGTTTGAGATGGAAAAGGTGCGCAAGGAGGGTGACATTGACGAATTTCGCTGGATTGTGGAGAAAGCCTACAACAAGACAAACGGTAAGGAACTCATGGAGGAATTCGAAAAGCTTGAGATACTTATGAAGGAATCTATAAAAAGCAATTCCGAAATCAAGAAAAACAGCGAGGCCATGCAGGAGGGTGTCAAAAAGCTCTCAACCCTTTTGTGGCAGGCGCAGACCTACAGGCTCCATGAGATGTATGACAATGCAAAGGACAAGGAAGAGGATGAAAGCGACAGGGAGCCGGATGAGTTTGTAAACGTGATGGGAGAGGTTTTAAGCAGCTACAAAGGGAGTCTTGCATGGCGTCTGGGCATCATACAGGGCTACAAGGTGAAAAAGGCGCTGAAGAAGGTGGAGAAAAGGATGGAAGAAGAGGAGGATGATTAGTCTACATTTTACGCCTTACGCGGTATAGTCGCCGGGCATTGCACCTTGAAAGCCTTATATGCCTCATTCATTTTTTTGACAGGCTCAGTGGTCAATGTCAGTAAGTTAAGCTCAAGCGCAAGACTGGAAAAGATATCGTTTGAATCCTACAACGAGGGAGCCGAACTGCAGGATGCATTAGAACGATACAAAGAAAGAACAGGTCATTATCCCGGAAGGGTTCTTGTGGATCAGATCTATCGTACGAGAGATAATCGGGAATTCTGCAAGAAACATGGGATACAGATGTCCGGACCGAAACTCGGAAGGCCAAAGAAAGACGAAAAGAAAACGAAGCCGTCAAAAGCGGAGTACCAGGACAACACAGACAGGATTGAGGTGGAACGTTTCTTCAGCAGAGACAAACAATAAACTGAAATAATAAAGCCTTCCATCAGATGGCAAGATCATCTGGCGGAAGGCTTTTTATTCTCCTTATGTTCCCTGCAAAATAATTTTCAGTTTATCCAAAAAGGCAGTGATCTCCGGCTCTTTTGTTCCCCAGCCCGTCACCAGACGGATTACTGTTTTCCCCTCTTTTTCTGCTCCCCACTCGTAAAAGCTAAAGTCCTTTTCCAATTCCTTTATCACATCCCGCGGCAGGATCGGAAAAACCTGATTTGTCTGCGAAGTGCCGAAAAAGCCGACACCCAGCGCGGCAAGCCCATCCTTTAGCTTTTTTGCCATACGGTTTGCATGAGCCGCCATTTTGAAATATATGCTATCCATCCCGCCATCCAAAAGCGCCTCAAACTGGACTCCGATCAGCCGCCCTTTCGCGAGCAAGCCGCATTGGCGCTTGATCATAAAACGAAAATGGTCATCGATCGCCTTATTAAGGATGACCAGTGCCTCCCCAAACAGCGCTCCGTTTTTTGTTCCGCCTATGTAGAAGGCATCACAAAGCCTAGCCAGTTCCTGGAGGGAAAGATCATTTTCTTCCGATGTGAGCGCCGATCCAATCCTTGCCCCGTCTACATAAAGAAACATATTCCGTTCAGCGCTCTTCTCATAAAGCGCGGTCATCTCTTCTTTACTGTAGATCGATCCGATCTCCGTAGGTTGAGAAACATAAACCAACCGGGGAAGCGGCGTATGCTCGTCCTCATATTCTTCCCACGCCCGGTCGACGAGATCCGGTGTCAGCTTCCCATTCATAGCTTCCATAGTAATGATCCTGTGCCCGGTTCCCTCAACGGCGCCAGTTTCATGACTGTAGGCATGTCCTGAGCGGGCTGCAACCACAGACTCATACGGCCGAAGCGCAGCCGCTATAAGCGTGACGTTGCAGGGAGTGCCGCCAACCATCATGTGTACACCGCAGTCCCGGATCCCGATCAAGCTTCGGATCATCTGCGCCGCGTTTTCGCAATGCGGATCCATGCCGTAGCCATCCGTATGTTCCAAATTGGTTTTTACAAGAGCTTCCATCACCTTCGGATGAGCTCCCTGACTGTAATCGGAGCGAAAAAAGATCATATCGTTATTCCTTCCAAAAGTTTTTCAAGATTCGTGTCCGCAGGAAAAATCCCTGCTCATCTACAACCACCGACCGTAATCATTGTATCAAATAGGCGAAACGATAAAAAGTGCTTTTTCATTGCGAAGACCCAGGGGGTGGTGTTATAATTCAGACACAGGAATCTTCCTTTCTTGAAAATTCTTTTATCATATCTGATTTTCACACAGATCTCCTGTAATTTCCATTCACGCATGCAGGAGGTTTGGCTCCTGCGAAATTACTATATTTCAAAGGAGGAAAATGTATGAGCAGTGACAACTACACAAAAGAAACGGATCTGGAAAGCAAGTGGCAAAGCCTTGGCATCAGCAATGATTTTATTTTCTACAGGGTGATGCGGGATAACAAGGACATATGCCTCCGGCTGCTTCAGATCATGCTCCCGGAGTTATCTATTTCTGATATTTCTTTTGTGGAAACACAGAAAGAGATCAATGAGGGCTATGATATACGGGGCGTGCGGCTGGATGCGTACACGGAGGACGACAGCAACCGGGCGTATAATATTGAAATGATGTCCCGCAATTTCGGAAACATCAGGAAACGGACCCGATATAACCAGGCGATGATGGATGAGGAACAGCTGGATAAGGGGACAAGAGTTGACGCTTTGAAGGAAGCCTACGTGATCTTTATCAGCACGGAAGATCTTTTCGGGAAGGATCGCTGCAGATATACTTTCAGGAATATATGTTTGGAGGAGCATGGGCTTGAACTGGGCGACCAGACAGAGAAGGTTATCTTTTATGCGGGAGGCTTAAAGGATAAGGTTGATCCCGAATTAGCTGTCTTTCTGGATTATGTGATGGGAAAGCCGAGTGAGGATCCTTTTGTAAAGAAAGTTGAGCAGGCGATAGCGGTTGTGAAGCAAAGTAAGGAAGCGAGGCACAGGTATATGACGGTGGAGATGCTGTTACGAGAAGAACGCTGGGAGGCGAGGAACGAGGGGCATGCGGAAGGCCTTGCGGAAGGCCGGATAGAAGAATATATAGCTTTACGCCGGGAGGATCACTATCCGGAAGAAAAGATACTGGCCGGGCTGATGGAGAGGTTTTCGCTGGATAAGGAGAAAGCGGAGGCATATCTGCGAGTTGATGCTTTGGCGGGCGCACATGATAATTCAGCAGAAACCTGACATTACTTAATGATGCTATGAATTCCTTAATATGGTTCATTCAAGAAGTTTGAAAGGGGGAACTTTATGAAGAAATTATTGAAACCGTTCATGTCACTGGCACTGGTAGCTATGCTCGGTTTCGCGCCGGTGAGCGTGGCTGCGGCCGGGGAGACTACTGCGTTGGTGGACACAACTGCTACGGTGAAGGCAGCGGCACCGAACGCTACGGTGGCTGCGAAGATCAGCGTTCCTGAGAAGATTACGGTGGAAGTCGGAAA
>JAEESA010000146.1 GCA_016286115.1 Lachnospiraceae bacterium | reverse complement strand
GTTTGCTTTAAGAATAGGAGAGCGGATCGCGTTTGAAAACAATGTGAAAACGATCTGTCTTTCCGGCGGGAGCTTTGTGAACCGGATCCTTTTACGGAGACTGATCACGGGCTTTCGAGAGAAAGGGTTTACTGTTTATTGGAACAGCCTGGTTCCGCCCGGAGACGGAGGGATCTCGCTGGGACAGATCTATTATGAAGCGGCTTTATCAGCCGATCAGGGAGAAAACGAATGTGTGTAGCCTATCCCGGCCGGGTTAAGGAACTGCCGGATGAACGGTCCGCTCTTGTGGATTTTCAGGGAAACCTGGTGACTGCGAGAAGAGGATTTGTGGATATTCATATCGGGGATCTGGTGCTGGTTCACGCCGGCTGCATCCTGCAGAAGGTGAACGAACAGGACGCGGCGCTGATGAACGAGGTTCTGTGATGGCGGAGCTGGAGGAGATAAAGAAACGCCTTGCCGCATACGACGGGCCGGAGCTTCGCCTGATGGAGGTCTGCGGGAGCCATACGGCAGCCGTTTTGAAAAACGGGATCCCCGGCCTGCTCTCAAAGAAGATCCGCCTTTTACACGGGCCCGGCTGCCCTGTGTGCGTGGCGGTCAGTTCCTATATCGACCGGCTGATCGAGCTTTCCCTGCTTCCCGATACCTGCGTGGTCACTTTTGGCGATCTTTTGCGGGTGCCCGGGAGTAAAAAGACATTGACGGCTGCCGGCGGCAGGGTGAAGATGGTGTATTCGCCGATGGACCTCTTACCCATGGCGAAGGAGGATCCGAAGACGACGTATGTATTTGCGGCGCTCGGGTTTGAAACCACGACACCGGTGTACGCTTTGCTCGTAAAAGAACTGGAAGAGGAAGCATATCCGAATGTGAAGCTTCTGACGGCGCTGAAGACGATGCCTGCCGTGATCGATACGCTGCTCAGCAACAATACAAAGCTCGACGGGTTTCTGGCCCCCGGCCATGTCAGTGTGGTGGCCGGTGAAGCGTATTTTAAGGACCTGGCGAAACGGTATGGCCTGCCGTTTGTGATCGCGGGATTTTCCGGAGAAGAGCTTTTGATCGCGCTTGATCTGCTGGTGCAAAACGCCGGCAAAGGGGAGGTTTTGAATGCTTATCCGAAGGTGGTGAATCCGGAAGGAAACCCGAAGGCGATCGCTGCCGTGGATGAAGTATTTGAAAGCGGAAAAGCCTCCTGGAGAGGGCTTGGAGAGATCGAAGGGAGCGGGCTTTATCTTAGAGAAAAATACCGGCGGTTTGACGCCGGAAGCTTTGACCTTTTTGAGGATCATATGCATAACGCGGGATGTAAGTGCGGAGAGATCCTGACAGGGAAGGCGGAGCCTCCCGACTGCCCGCTATTTGGCACCGCCTGCACGCCCATGCATCCGCAGGGAGCCTGCATGGTCTCGGAAGAAGGCGGGTGCAACGCATTTATGATGAACGGGTGAAAAAATGACAGAGCGAATCACAAAGGCACAGGGAAGCGGCGGCGCGGCCACTTCCGAGCTGATCAGAGAGGTGTTTGCGGACGAGCTTTCGAACGAATACCTGATGGAGATGGAAGACGCGGCAGCAGTGCCCGGGGAAAAGAGGCTGGCCTTTACTACCGACAGCTTTGTCGTCACGCCGCTGTTCTTTCGGGGCGGCGATATCGGCAGGCTCGCTGTGGCCGGGACGGTAAATGACCTTCTGTGCCGGGGCGCAGAGCCGAAATATTTGACAGCAGGCTTTATACTGGAAGAGGGTCTTCCTGTGGAGGACTTAAAAAAGGCCGTGCATTCGATGGGCGAATGCGCGAAGGAGGCCGGAATTAAGATCGTGGCCGGCGATACGAAGGTTGTGGAAGGAAACGGCGGGATGTACATCAATACCGCCGGGATCGGCTTTATAAAAGAAGGTGAGGAGCTTTCCGCCAAGAAGATCC
Organism: Lachnospiraceae bacterium; assembly: GCA_016286115.1. Lineage (GTDB taxonomy): Bacteria > Bacillota > Clostridia > Lachnospirales > Lachnospiraceae > RUG12461. The sequence continues at coordinate 6,182 of JAEESA010000146.1, read as the reverse complement.
TTCCCAAAGACACCGTGCTGATCAGCGGCAATATCGGAGATCATCACGCGGCGATCCTTTCAGAAAGGCTGTCGATCGAAAATGAGATCCAAAGCGATGTGGCGCCTCTTTGCGTGATGGCGCGACGCCTCTTTGAAGAAGGCGTGGAGGTCCACTGCATGAGGGACATCACGCGGGGCGGTATCGCAACGGTGCTTGCAGAGCTCGCTGCGGCTGCCGATAAAACAATTTTTTTACGGGAAGAGACAGTGCCGGCGTCGGCGCCGGTGCGGTCGCTGGCCGGGATATTGGGACTCGATATCCTGACCATGGGGAATGAAGGAAAAGCGGTTTTCTTTGTTCCGAAAGAACAGGAAGAAAAGGCGTTGTCGGTGATCAGGAGCAGCCCGTATGGGGAAAACGCCTGCATCGCCGGGACGGTAACGGAAGAGGCGCCGGGCAGGGCCTGGCTGAAAACCGGGATCGGAGGAACGAGAAGGCTTTCTCCGGTGCAGGGGGAAGGGCTTCCGAGGATTTGCTGAGACTATGGAGACAAAAAATACAACACCAACAAAAAAGAATGTGATCACGGTGAAGGATCTTTACCGGTTCTATAAGGTCGGAGACACGGTGGTGAAAGCCTTAAACGGCGTGAGCTTCCAGATCCGCCGCGGAGATTTCTGTTCCATTGTGGGGACTTCCGGATCCGGAAAATCCACGCTCCTCAACATGCTGGCGGGGCTCGAAAAGCCCTCGAAGGGGCAGGTCATCATCGCCGGTGAACACATGGAAAAAATGAAGGAAAACGAGCTCGTGCGCTTCCGTCAGAAGCACATCGGCTTCATCTTCCAGTCCTTTAACCTGATGGGCACGATGGACGCGATCGAAAACGTGGCGCTGCCGCTGACCTTTCAGGGCGTGAATGAAAAGGAACGGAAGGAACGCGCGGTCAAGATGTTAAAGCTCGTCGGGCTGGAAAAGCATCTGGACCATACGCCGAAGCAGATGTCCGGCGGGCAGCAGCAAAGGGTGGGGATCGCCCGGGCTCTTGTTGTGAACCCGGAGATCATCTTCGCGGATGAGCCCACCGGGAACCTGGATTCCAATACGTCGGCCGAGGTCATGCGGCTCATGCAGCGCATCGTTAAGGAACACAACCAGACCATGATCATGGTCACGCATGACAATTACCTCGCGCAGTTCGCCGACCGGATCTTCCACATCCGCGACGGGAAGATCCAGAAGATCGAAGAAGGAACCATTACGAATATAAATGATGTTTAAAGGAGCATACTGATGAAAGGCAAAAAAACAGCAATACTGGCATTACTTTTAGCGGGAATGGTAAAGGCGACGTTCCCGGGGAAGGTTTGGGCAACGGATCCGGCCGCGGAGCAGCCCTCGACGGAGGCCGCCCCCGACGCTTCGAATACCCCTGACGAGATCGCGACGCCGACGTATTCTGCGGGCGGCAGCGCTTATGTGACGATCGGGGATACCTATGTGACCCAGACCGTATCGGCGGGACAGCAGGTGACGCTGGTGATCCCGATCGTAAACTATGCGTATTTTCCGATCACGGATATCGTGGTGACGCCGCAGGTGACGAACCTTGCCGCTACCTGGCCGTTTAAGCCGGAAACCACGGGCTATACGAAGCATGTCGGTTATATCGCCCCCTATGGAGAAGGCGTGGATGTCAACGCGCAGCGCGCGGACGTCGTTTTCAACTTTACGGTGCGGCCCGATGCCTATACCGGCTATTATCCTCTGAATTTCCATCTGACCTATATCGTGAACGAGAACATTGAGAGCACGGATATCACGGCTTACATCAACGTGAAGGGTGCGCCCGGTTCCGGTACTTTGGAAGAAAAGGCAAAGGAAAGCGTCAGCAAGCCCCGTATGATCGTGACCGGTTTTGAAACGACGCCGGAGCGGATCACGGCCGGTGAAACCTTTACCGCGACCGTGCATGTGCAGAATACCTCGTCCTCTACGGTGATCCGTAACGCCCTCTTTAACCTGCAGGCGGATCCGGAAACCGTCGGTTCGGGGAATTCCGCGACGACGTATTCAGCGTTCCTTCCGACCTCCGGATCGAGCTCGATCTACAAAGATAAGATCGGCGCCGGCGAGACCGTGGACCTTACGATCGAGATGACGGCGAGGGCGGATCTGGCGGAAAAACCCTATGTCATGGAAGTGAAGATGACCTATGACGCGGGAGATAACGCCGACCTTACGGATACGGCTTCGGTTTCGATCCCGATCTATCAGGAGGCCCGGTTTGACACCGGTGAAGAAGCCATGGGAGAGACGTATACGACGGTGGGGTCGGAAAATTCTCTTTCCTTCAGCATCTACAATACAGGCCGGACCACGTTGAACAACGTGTGGTTTCGGATCAAGGACGACTGCGTGGAAGGGGATGATGTGTTTGTCGGCACGATCGAACCCGGAAATACAGGCTATGTGGATTCGACCTTTACGGCAACAGCCGCCAACAGTGACGGAAAAATGCACGGCGTTATCGAGTATGAGGATGACGCGGGAAATGTGACTTCGGTGGATAAGGAATATGAACTGGAGATCACCGAGTTCAACGAAGAAGATTATATGATGGATGAAAGCGAAATGTATGTGGAGGAAGAGCCCCAGGGCCTTCCCGGCTGGGCGATCATCCTGATCATTGTCGGCGCTGCCGTAGTGGTTCTCATCATCATTCTGGTTTGCGTGGGTTCCGCCAGGAAGAAGAAAGCAGCGAAGATGGAAGAGGACCTCGTGGACGAGGAACTGGAAGAACTCGCAAAGGAAGAAACAGACAAAGAAAAGACAGACTCTGAGGACAAATAATCGATGAAGATCAATGATATGCTGAAAATGAGCCTGTCGAATCTGTGGAAGCGGAAAGTCAGGACGTTCTTAACGGTCCTTGGCGTGGTGATCGGCGTGGCCTCCATCGTGGTCATGGTTTCGCTCGGGATCGGGCTGAAAACCTCGACAATGGAAAGCCTTGAGAGCTACGCCTCCCTGACCCAGGTGGAGGTTACGGCTCCCTATGATACGAGCAGCTCATCCAAAAACGCTACGGATTTTTACCTCTCGGATGAAACCGTGGAGAAACTCCGAAACCTCGATCATGTGGAAGGCGTGTATCCGGTGCTGGAAAGCCAGATGGTCGCGAAATTCGGCCGTTACCTTGTGGACCTTAGCGTCCAGGGGATGGTGCCAGAGGCTTTAGAGCGCCTTAATATTAAGGTCGGGGAAGGCGAATTGCCCGAGGACAGCGGGGAGCTGGAGCTTTTCTACGGAAGTCTTTCGCTCACGGGTTATTATAATCCGAAGACCGGGGATATGCCGTATTGGAATACACAAAAGCCTCTGGATGTAGATGTCATGGCAAAGCCTGTGACGATCTATCTGGACGGAGAAAGCTATACGAGCGCGATCAACGGCGGTACGGATGCCGGCGGCGCACCGGTGAAGATGCCGAAAAAATACCAGATCAAGACCTCCGGCGTGGAGGAAGGGTTTAATTCCCCCGACTCCGAATATACGATGACGGCGTGGAATACCTATGCCAATCTGGATGCGCTCGTTGCGGCGCTGAAAAAGGAATTTAAGAATAAGGTTATTCCCGGGCAGCCCACGATGAAGACGGGGAAACCCTATAAACAGATCTATTATTCGAAGATCCTTGTGGAAGCGGAGTCCATGAATGATGTGACGGCTCTGCAGAAAACGATCTCCGATATGGGCTATAACGCCTACAGCGACGCGGAATGGATCGCGCAGGAGCAGAATTCCATGAACATGATCCAGGCCGTGCTGGGCGGGATCGGGGCCGTTTCTTTGCTTGTGGCGGCCATCGGGATCGCCAACACGATGATGATGTCCATTTACGAGCGGACAAAAGAGATCGGCATTATGAAGGTGCTCGGGTGTGATATGAGGAACATTCGCAGCATGTTCCTGATGGAAGCCGGTTATATCGGCTTCTTTGGCGGCGCGGCGGGTATCGGCTTTTCGTACCTGTTGTCGCTGATCATTAATAAAGCATCGGAGGGCTCAGACGGCGGAGCAGGCTTAGGCCTTGGCTTCGGCGGAGGTGGAGGGACGATCTCCATCATCCCCGCCTGGCTGGCCGGATTGTCTTTGGTTTTTGCGATCTTGATCGGTATGCTGGCAGGTTTCTTCCCCGCGCGGCGGGCAATGAAACTGTCGGCGCTGGCTGCGATCAAGAACGAGTAAGGGAAATTTTTTATGATCAAGTACAGTGTTAAGAAACCGTTTACCGTTATCGTGGCAGTGATCGTCATCATGCTGATCGGCGCTGTTGCGCTTCTCCGCATGGAGACAACGCTCCTGCCGGATATGGATCTCCCCTATATGGTCGTGATCACGACCTATCCCGGCGCGACGCCGGAAAAGGTGGAGGAGACTGTGACGAAGCCGCTCGAGAGCACGCTCGGAACGGTTTCTGCTGTGGAACGGGTAACATCTGTCAGCGCTGAGAATTACAGCGTGATCACAATGGAGTTTACGAGCGGGACCGACATGGATTCCGCGATGGTCAAGGTGAGTTCCGCCGTGAACCAGACGACCCCCTATCTTCCCGAGGAAGCGGGGACACCGAACATCATGGAGATCTCCATGGATATGATGGCCACGGTCTATGCGGCGGTGAGCTATGACGGCAAGGACATCTACGAGCTTTCCGATTTTACCGAAGAGCGCGTGATGCCGTCCTTTGAAAGGATCTCCGGCGTGGCCGAAGTGGAAGCGAACGGCCTCGTGGAGGAGAAGGCTGAGATCCATCTCAACCAGGACAAGATCGATATTGTCAATAAAAAGATCAAAGACCACGCCGAGGAAAAGCTGCAGGACGCGGACGAGGAGTTTGAGGACGCTGAAAAGGAGCTTACGGAGGCGCAGGATACGCTTGACGAACAGGAAGGCAAGTTAAACAGCAACGAAAAGGATCTTGAAAACAAGCAGAAAACAACGACGGACCAGCTGGCGGACGCAGCGCTGGCGCTGGACCAGGCGGAGGCCAATGTGGCGGCTTACGGCGCGTCCATTACTTCGCTCGAAGCCAGCAAGAAGGCGTTGGAAACAGAGCGGCAGGCCTATATCGATAATGATGTGGGCGGGAAGCTCGCGCAGATGGACCAGCTCTTTTCCGGCGTGAAACAGCTGGTGCAGGGGCTGGAACAGACCGGCGCGGCCATGGGGATCGATATGAGCACCTATGGGCTGAAGTCTTCGGCGCTGCCGTCATCGGTGGCGGAGGTGCTGGCGAATCCGAAGAAGCTGGATCACTTCAAGAACCAGGTTGCGGCCTTAAATAACCCGCAATTTCAGGCAATCCTGGACGGCGCCGCGGCGCAGGCGGCCGCCATGGGAGATAACTCCCTGAAGAAGTTCGTGAAGACCGTCAAAGATACAGCAGAGGCCGCGGGGGCTGCGAGCGGAGCGCTTGACATTGCGACCATGCAGCAGTTATACGATATCGTGAACACAAGGATCCCACAGCTTGACGGGGAGCTTGCGAATATCGAGATCGAACTGACGGCAGCGAGAGCCGTATATGACGAAGTCAAAAAGCAGGCCGAGGGTCTGGATGATAAATACCGGGAAGCGGAAGCCGGGAAGATCTCGGCGGCAGCGGGCTTTGGCAGCGGCGCGGCGCAGATCGCCTCGGGCAAGATCCAGATCGAAAACGGCCGGGATCAGCTCACGCAGGCGATGGAAGAGCTGGATGACGCAAGGGAACAGTTTGAGGAATCGAAAAAAACGATCCTCAATACCGCAAATCTGGATCAGCTGCTGACATTGAACACGCTTTCCAACCTGATCTACGCCCAGAACTTCTCCATGCCCGCAGGCTATGTGGACAGCGAGGACGGAGAGAGTTATCTTTTGAAGGTGGGTGAGAATTTCACCGATCCTTCGGAACTCGGCTCCATGGTGCTGGTCAGCCCGGAAGGCGTGGGAGATGTGTGCATCGAAGACGTAGCCGATATCGAGCGCACCGATAACGCCGGTGATTCATATGCGAGAGTCAACGGAGACCGTGGCGTCCTTCTTTCCATCTATAAGGGGAGCACGGCCGGCACATCCGTGGTTTCGGACCGCGTGCAGAAGGTGATCAATGACTTGGAGGCGGAGTATCCGGGCATTCATGTCGTGCCGCTTGT
>JAEESA010000145.1 GCA_016286115.1 Lachnospiraceae bacterium | reverse complement strand
TCTTGTTGTTGAACTATCCCAAAACGACAGGACAGATCTTGACAATATCCACCAGATCGGAGAAGGCTGGGTTGCGGAAGAAACACTTGGTATCGCGATTTACTGTTCACTACGATATGAAAACGATTTTTCTGCTGATGTTATTGCGGCTGTAAACCATAATGGAGACAGCGATTCTACCGGAGCAGTTACCGGAAACATCCTTGGAGCACTCATCGGGTACGATGCGATCGAAGAAAAATGGAAGAAAGATCTGGAACTAAAGGATGTGATTCTAGAAATCGCGGATGACATTTATCAGGGTTGTCAGATAGACGAATACGGATCTTATGAGGATCTGGACTGGACACGAAAATATATACATATGTATTGGAAACATGGGAACAGTTGATCGGTTTACGAAGGTAAAATGATGAATGGGAATGAGCAGACGAAAGGAGGACATGAGCATGGGACCTTATGATTGGCATTTCGACAGAGATCACGACGGAAAGCTGGATTTCCATGAAGAGTATGAACGGATGGATTTTGATGATTTCGTCAGCAAACGCGGGATTTATGAGGAAGATGACGACGATGACGGAATTGATGATTTCGATGATGACGATGATGATTTCGACGGAGACGATTTTTGATACAGCCCCGGATTATGTCCGGGGTTTTCTTTCGTAACCGGAGGTTACGTTTCGTAACCACACGCCTTGAAATCAGAAAAACAGGCCGTTATACTTAACGTATTCAGAGTCGACGCTGAACGTAACTGTTGGAGGGTCTATGGACAGAACGGATGAAAAGATCCTGGAACTTATGAAGGGGAATGCCCGGATGAGCTTTCAGGAACTGGGGAATGCCATCGGAATGAGCCGTGTGGCGGCGAAGAAGCGGGTGATGAAGCTGGAAAAGGCCGGGATCATCCGCGGCTTCAACACCGCCATCTATCCGGAAGACGAGATCACGATGTTTATTGATATCGAGACCGAGCCCGGGAGATACGGGGATGTGTTGAAATACGTGGCGACCAGGACGGCGTTTATACGCCAGATCTACCGGACGACAAAGGAAAACCATATCCATATCGTTGCCGTATCCGATTCTGTTCAGGACCTGAAATATCTTCAAAAGATGATTCAGAAGCGGTGCGGGGAAGACATTGCGTCCATGAAGGCCCATGCCGTGAAGGAGATCATCAAGGATGTTTACGGGAGGATCGATAAGTATGGGCGAAGGAAACTACAGGACACTGAAGGATGTCATGAACAAAGTGGAGGGTGTGACCCTGAAGGATAAGCACGGCGGGACGTTTCGATTCCCTTTGTATTTGACGGAAGCGATGGAGAACACCGGGATCGAATCGCTGGAACTTGGCGTGCGGTCGTATAATTGCCTGAAGCGGGCCGGGTATAATACCATCGGCCAGCTGGCATATGCGGTTGCCGGTGGAAGTGAATTGAAAAAGATACGGAATTGCGGCGCGAAGAGTGTCCGTGAGATCATGGAGCGGTTGTTTTTGTACCAGTATCATATCCTGAAACCGGAGCAGCAGGAGAAGTTCCTGCGGCATGTGGTGGAGATGAATCGATGAGATGCAAATGGTTTACGGATGTGGACGTGAGCAAAACATGGGAGAAAGAGGGAAATGTCAAAATACGATGTGATCCATGAATTGTATGAGCAGAAAGTTTAGAAAACCATAGTGCCAACACCCCAAAAACCGAGTATACTATCGTTATGTCATTGAGGAACTTCAGGAAAATATAACAATATCAAAAAAGCACGAACCTGAGGAGCTGGAGGAGGCAACGCATGAAAATTATCGGATTGATCGGCGGGATGAGCTGGGAAAGTACGATCACTTACTACGAGATATTGAATAAAGAAGTGGCAAAAAGGCTGGGGGGATTCCATAGCTCCAAGATCCTTATGTATAATGTTGACTTTGCTGAGCTTGAAGAAAATATGTCTGTGGGGAACTGGGAGGGCAATGCGAAGATCCTTACTGATGCCGCAGGGCGGCTTGAAAAAGCGGGGGCTGATTTTATTGTGATCGCAACGAATACGATGCATAAACTTGTTCCTGATATAGAGAAGAACATACATATTCCGATCCTTCATATAGCAGATGCAACAGCGGATGCGATAAAGGAAAAAGGTATGGTAAAGGTTGGACTGCTTGGAACCAGATTTACCATGACACAGGACTTCATTGCGGAGAGGCTGCAGGAAGCCGGGCTTGAGGTGCTCGTTCCGGGGAAGGAAGATATTGCGATCGTCGATAACGTTATTTTTGATGAACTGTGCCATGGAAGGATCATTGACACATCTCGCAGAGAATACCAAAGGATCATTTCCGATATGAAAGAAGCGGGCGCGCAGGGAGTGATCCTGGGATGCACGGAGATTGGGATGCTGATCAAGCCGGAAGATTCAATCCTTCCTGTTTTTGACACAACGATCATCCATGCGCAAAAAGCTGTTGAGAAGGCATTTGAGCAAGCCTGACCAACATGTCGGAGTTACAGGAATTTCCCGTGGCGGTAGAAGAATGGAAAGAATTATATTTTTGCACTGAAGTAATAGAAAAACCTATGATAATATGGTAGGATTTTTTTGTAGTCATTTCTTTATATTGCAGATATGTAAGGAGAAGATTCGGTATGACAGTTGCTAATGAATTGGATTCAACATGCGGAATTTCTGATGATGAGTTAACTCAGAGGTTCAAAGAGGCGATCAGAATCGATAATGAAATACGAAGAATAAAAGGCCTTCCGGTTGCAAGATATGATACCAAATTAAAAAAGGCGTTCCTTGAGTATCCGGACGGGAGGCGAGAGTATGTCGGAGAATAATACAATAAAACTTCCCGAGGTTATTGTTTTTGCCGGACCAAATGGAAGTGGGAAAACCACGATTACGAAAATGGCGAAGACTGTTGGAGAGTATATCAATGCGGATGACATCAAAAGAACGACCCTTTGTTCTGACTTGGAAGCTGCTCTTAAAGCAGAAAAATTACGGGAACATATGATAGAGCAGAAGAAAGATTTTACATTTGAAACAGTATTGTCGACAGAGCGCAACTTAGTTCTGCTTCAGAAAGCAAAGGAACAAGGATACTTTGTCAGAGGTATCTACATATTGACAGCAAATGCTGATATCAATGTTGCAAGGGTAAACGCAAGGGAGGCTTTTGGGGGACATGGGGTTCCCGAAGATAAGGTGAGATCTCGGTATAAGAAGGCACTAGCATTGATCCCCAGAGTGGTCGATATTTGCGATATACTCCATATTTACGACAATACAACGGAACCATTTCGAATTTTTAAGAAACGTAAAGATATCTTTTTCCGATGGGCAAATGAATATTGGGGTGAAAAAGATATTGAGACATTAAGCGGTGTTTATGATTTTGTCAAGGACTGATGGTAAGAGAGCCTTCAGTCTTTTTCTATTACGGTATACTTAAAAAATAATATAATGTGGTATGATAAAGACGAAAAAGGAAACTTCAAGGGAAACGACCGTTGGAAAATAGGGGGGAGATCATGTTGAACGAGATGGTATATGGGTGGCTTGAAAAAAAGGGATATGCGGATCGGATCACGGAACATATCGATACAATAGACACCGTGGAACATGCGGCGCAACAGATCGGATGCGCTGAGGCGGAGATCGCAAAGACACTATCCTTTGTCGTTGATGAGAAACCGCTGATCGTGGTGATGGCCGGGGACGGTCGTGTGAACAGCTCGAAGTTCAAGGCACAGTTTCATACAAAACCCAGCATGGTTCCAAGAGACAGGGTGGAGGAGATGATCGGGTTTGCGCCGGGCGGAGTGTGCCCGTTCGGAGTCAGGGAGGGGATACCGGTATGGCTGGACATCTCCATGAAGAGATTTGAGTATATCTATCCGGCTGGTGGTAATGAATATGTATCCGTTAAGCTTACGCCGGAAGAGCTGGAGAAAGCTTCGGACGCCGTTGGCTGGTGCGATGTATGTAAAGGCTGGGAAGAGTAGCTTTCACATGATCCAAAGGAGATGGAGCGGATGTGTAAGTCAGTTCAGGACTATGCAGAAAAGTATGCAGGAGATTGTATGAAAAAATAAGCAGAAGATTATGCAAAAAAAATGTAGAAGAATAAGTGAAAACAGTAAAAATGCGAGAATACTTCGACTTGGTTCAAGAGGGCGACTTGACGCCGGAAAGAGCTGCTGAAAGGTTACACATTCAGTGATCCGGCTTTTTGGGGAAAATGCAAGCGGAAGGATATTATTACAAAGAGCAAGTATGATATTATGATCGGGAAAACTATATCATTAGCACAGGGAGATGAACGGATATGAGTGAATTTGTTATGGATGAGATGCTGTCGTTTCTGGACCGGAGCCCCAATGCGTTTTTTGCGGTTGCGAATATGAAAAAGGAGCTTGCGGACGCAGGGTTTCAGGCGGTGACTACGGCGGACAGTGAGGAGATCCGCTATGGAGGGCGTTATGTCTTTACGAGGAACGACTCTTCTTTGATCGCGGTGAGGGTGCCTGAGGAGCCGACGGGGTTTCGCATGCTGGCGTCGCATGCGGATTCGCCGGCGTTTAAGATCAAGGGGAATGCGGAAATTGAGGTGGAGAAACGCTATCTTAAACTGAACACGGAGAAGTACGGGGGGATGATCATATCCAGCTGGCTGGACCGCCCGCTGTCCGTGGCGGGGAGGGTCACGGTGCGTACTGAAAGCGGCATTGCCAGCCGCCTGGTCTGCATTGACCGGGATCTTCTGGTGATCCCGAACCTGGCCATTCATATGGACCGGAAGCTGAATGACGGCTATGTTTATAATGCGCAGAATGACCTGCTGCCGCTCTTTGGGGATAAGGACGAGGAAAACTGCTTTCTGAAGCTGATCGCGGAGGAGGCGGGGGTGGAACCGGAAGAGATCCTGGAAACCGATCTTTTTCTTTATAACCGGACCGGAGCGGCTGTTTTCGGGGCGAACCGGGAATACATCGGCAGCGGCAGGCTGGACGACCTGCAATGCGTCTTTGCTTCCCTGAAGGGATTTTTGTCCTGTGAGCCGGCGGACGGGATCGCGGTGCACTGCGTTTTTGATAACGAAGAGGTGGGCAGCCACAGCAAGCAGGGCGCGGCCGGCACATTTCTTATTGATGTATTGCACTGCATCGGCAGGGGGCTGGGGTGGAATGAGGACAGGCTCCAGAAGGCGTTCCAAAACAGCCTTTTGATCTCTGCGGACAACGCGCATGCCGTCCATCCGAACCGGATGGAGAAGGCGGATCCTACGAACCGCCCGTATCTGAATGGGGGGATCGTGATCAAGTATAACGCGGATCAGAAATACACGACGGATGCGGTTTCCGCCGGCCTTTTCCGGCTGATCTGCGAGAAGGCGGATGTGCCCTGTCAGACCTATGTGAACCGGTCGGATGTTCCCGGAGGTTCCACGCTGGGGAATATCGCAACTGTACATCTTCCGGTGAATATGGTGGACATCGGCCTTCCGCAGCTTGCCATGCATTCGGCCTGGGAAACCGCGGGCGTGAAGGATACAGAGTATCTGATCAAAGCCGCATCCGCTTTCTTCTCATCTTCCCTCCTTCAGGACGGGGAAGGGGAGTATGCGCTTCATTGGTAATAAAATAGGGGGCTGTCGCTGTGACAGCCCCCTTTTATTTTGGAAAAATAATTACCAGATCGCGACCCGATCCTCAGGCGCAAGGTACATCTTGTCACCTTCTTTGACGCCGAAGGTCTGATAGAACTCTTCAAACTGCTGGACCGTTGCATTCACGCGGAAGCATGAGCAGGGATGCTCGTCATACACGTAGTATTCCTCTAACCCCAGTGTGGTCTGCTCTCTCCAGAGCTGTGCAAAAGAGGAAAAGAATTCCGCGTAATCGAAGCCTTCCGTTTCCTTGCCGAGCTGAAGGCAGATCTTCACGCCGCCCATGTCCGCGACCACTTCGCCTCTTACGATTTCGCCGGGAAGGGGAGAGAAGGGGACGAACTGAAAGCTGTCACAGTATGAGATCACTTTGTCTACTTTTTCCTGGAAGATAGCCGCATCTTCGGGCGTGAAGAAACCGTGGTCTCCTTCAATCGGAGAGCCGGTTTCGTCATACATACTGCCGTCCGGATCGAACCCGTGAGTGATCTCATGCCCGATGACGGCGCCCATTATTCCCAGCTTTTTCTCATAGGGCATGTCGCTGCTGAAGAAATACTCGTTCATCACGCCGGGCGCAATATAAAAGTGATTCAAGACAATATAATTCGCTGCATTTACTTCCAGAGCGTCAAACCAGGGAACGATATCATAGCGGCAGACCTCCCCGTCCCTGATGAGCTTTCCGTTGACGGAAAGAACGTGTGATTTATATCTGGGTGTGAGATCCGTCATTGTTTCCAGAAGAGACATCGTTGGATCGACCGCCAGATACGAGGTGTCAATGGGTTCCTCGGGGGAACCGACAGTGAAGGTCATCGCGTCAAGCTTCTTTATGGCAGCGTCTCTTGTTTCTTTCGAGAGCCAGTCTTCCTTTTGCAGCATTTCCCGGAACGTTGCCTTGATCGATGCTGTCATTTCCCGAAGTTCTGTTTCGGTATCGGGATCTATATAATTTTCAAGATAGGCATTGGTCAGCGCTGCATACATGGGGTGGTCGGGGCTGCTGATCGTCTCCTTCCAGCGTGCATCCATTTCTTCTTTGATCTCGTCTTCCGTCATCTGATCCGGAATTTCCTCATCCGCATAAAGCATGTCAAAGAATCCGTTTGCTATTGCTGCGCTTTCATAGTCAAGATACTGGCAGGCATTGTAGGCGGTTTTTGTCATGAGAACGGATTTCAGCATCCGGAGATTATCTTCTGTGTAGATCTCATCCAGCGCGCTCAATACTCCCGGATCGTAAAAGAGAACAGTCCCGTTTGTCAGGCCATAGAAATCGAGCATATCCTTCATTGGGAAATTTTTAACGCTGCTTGACAGTTTTGAAACAGATACAAGTTCTCCCTCGCTGAAGACATCTTCGATGTAAATGTCCCACATTCCGTTATCAAATTCATAGGTATCTTCCAGGGCGTGATCGATCATAGACTGTGCATATCCGGCCTTTTGGAGCACATAATTCACGGTATAATCGAAATCTTCTCTGTCGAGCCCGTAATAGAACTCCTCCACACTGTCCGCGTCGGCTGTAAGATTATCGGTATAAAGGTACGCGAGATAGTTTTTGGAGTCTTTGTCCCAATCGATACCTGCTCCAAAAAATCGGTTCAGCGCGGACCGTTTCGGATCCGTGAGATAAGCATTCAACTCGGATATGGAGCTGATGCCGGAGATGTCATCGATGATCTTTTTAAGCGGCTCGGTGCCGAGCGCATTTCTGGTTTCCCAGTCTGTTCCCAGAGTATAGAAATCGTGTACATATTTCGCGTTCTCACCTTCAGCGCCTGCCGTTCCTTCAAGGATCCCGTCGATCGCCTTTTCCAGCGCTGTACTCGCATCTCCGAAGGTTCCTGAATAAGAACTTTCTTTTGTGATATGCTCCTCCATAAGATAGTCATAATTCACATGGAGACTGAAATCGTTGACTGCGCCCGGATCGCTCCCCAGAGTTTCTGCCACGCCGATGATGTTGGAATCATACCAGGGGTCGCCGGTCATAAAGGAAAGCTCGCCTTCTCTTTTCAGCTTCCTCACAGCCTTTTTGTACTTGGCAGCGGAGATCGTCCTTGCGTTCATATAGTAGGTGACGTTTCCTTTTTTGCCCACGGCACGATAGGTCCTGACGGTCTTGATCTTTCCCTTGCCGTTCAGCTTCAGGATCGTGTACTTTGCGCTGGATTTTGTCTTCTCCTCCACAGTGATCCTTCCGATCCCGCCATAGACCGCGGTCACATTTTTCATGGACTTTATGGACTTCGGCTGTTTGCTGCTCTCATCATAGCCGTAGATATCCAGCTGGTCTCCCTTTCCGGTTTCCGTGGCGATGAGGAGCTCGGAAGCTTCATCCATATTGATGTCAAAGAGCTCGTAGCTGACCCCGTCGGTCATACTCATCTCCACACCGTAAAGGAACATGAGCTCGGTGGGATCGTA
>JAEESA010000144.1 GCA_016286115.1 Lachnospiraceae bacterium | reverse complement strand
CGAGAGAGAGAACAGGCTCCCCATTGTAAATACCGACTATGCCATTGTCCTCGGGCAAATCCACAACGAAATCCTCCCCATCAGAAGGATCATTCTCTGTCGTTTCGGCTGCTGCATCAGAGATCTCTGTAATGGCAGTGGATTCAGTACCCAATGAGGCTTCTTTCCTGCCGCAGCCACTTAGACACAGGATGAGCAGCAGAGACAGGGTCATCGCCAAAATTCTCTTTTTTGTCATATTTGCTTCTGATCATCAGATGCAGTAATATTTGGTCAGGAAATAGGTTCTGTCCCAGTCAACAATCTTCATCGTGTTTTCCTTTTCCGCACGAACATTGAATTCGTCGAAGACCATCACCCGCTTGTTCTCGAGGTCGTACAGCGGCCATTCCTTCGCCTTGCCGTCGGGAGACTGCTCCGCACTGAGGGACGGATTGCCGGTTTTGGCGAACTGGACCCACATTTTGCGAAGGGTCCTGGAGAAGGTTTCGTCAAATACCCTTCCGGTTTCGGCGGACATCTCAGGATGATTAAATACGGTGGCAAGCTCGATTGCGTGCCCGCATTTCATGATCGGATCGGGAGATTCCGGCGTAAAGTAATAGGTATACGCTTTTCCGCCGGCTTTTGTCTGTTCCTCAGACAGTCTGATGATCGGCGCATTGAACCAGCTTTGGCTAAACAGCCGGCTGTCTGGTTCATAGCTGTCTCCCTTCACGTCATTACGATAACTGTCGATCAGCGCTTTCTCCTCCTCCGGCAGCAGGGCAAGCTTTCCTTTTTTCCGCCTGGTGACCCATTCGTCCCACCCATCCAGCCCGAAGCTGTATACAAAAAAGTCCATTTCATCCTTGTTGCAGCCGACAAGATAATCGATGTCCTTCATCGCGCCGTTTGCGCAGGCTTCAAATGTTTCCTTCGGCAAGTGCCTGCCGTCTCTTTCCGGGAACTGGTACAAGAAGAGCAGTGAGGAAGCCGTCTCCAGGAGCTTTTCGGCATCGATCTTCAGGAGATCGGCAACGGTACTGCAACCGAGTGCTTCCATCAGTTTATCGGTGCACTCGATGGCCTCTTCCGTAGATCTCGTAAGATTGATCGAACCGCTTTCGGCAATGACACGCCTGAGGTAGGCGTGAGATCCCTTGATGAGCGGAAGCAGGGTGCAGCTTGCGGCACCTGCGGATTCACCGAAGATTGTCACATTACTGGGATCACCGCCAAAGCCTGCAATATTCTCATGAACCCATTTCAGAGCCATGATCTGATCCAGAAGTCCTATATTCTGCGAATCCTGATAGTCTTTGCCGTCCGGCAGATGGGACAGGTGCAGGAAACCGAAGACGCCGAGCCTGTACGCGATTGTAACGACGATGACGTCCGGGTTCTCTTTTACGAAATTATGGCAGTCAAACATCGGATCGACCGTGCCGCCTGCTTCAAAAGCGCCGCCGTGGATCCATACCATAACAGGCTTCTTTTCATCAGACGCTTCATCCGACTTCCATATATTCAGGTAGAGGCAGTCTTCATCCATATAATAAAGAGACCCCGTTTCCAGCTGTCCGTTCCCATAGGCGCTTTTCGCATTGTAAAACGCTTCATATACGCCGTCATCCGGAACAGCATCCACCGGAGCCTTCCAGCGCAGCTCACCGATGGGCTGCCGGCCGACATAGGGGATCCCTCTGTACATGACGACATTCTCCGTTTTCCTGCCGACAAAGGTCCCGTTGATGCATTTGACCGCCAGCGTCCTGTCATAATCCGCGTCAGTGATCCTTTTGTTCTCTCCGCCATATTGCTCCCACAGCAGTGTTCTGATGTCATCCAGCGTTTCCGGCTGTTTTACGGTATCACTCATTTTTCCGTTCTCCTGTCTAAAGCTGATTTTTAGTTAACCTTCCTGCCGCTGAAATACACTTCACTCGGCTTGTTCTGGCTGAAGCCCTCATGCTCTGCCGTGAGCAGATCGTTGTCGAATACCAGGAAGTCTGCGTCCTTGCCGACCTCGATAGAACCCTTGGCGGCTTCGATGCCGAGCTGTCTGGCGCCGTTGATCGTATAGCCCGTGATCATTTCCTCAATGCTCATCTGCTCACTGACGGGAGGATATGCCGCAACAGTTCTGCTGATTTCGGAGGTTCTGGTACTCTCGTTGATCCAGCGCGTCATGCCGACTTCCATGCCGAGATAGGGACTCCAGTTCGTAAAATCACCATAGTGGATATCGTCGCAGGACCAGGTCACATTCGCGCCGCTGTTCCAGACCGATTTGCAGCGGTACATGCTCAGCGCGCGTTTCTCACCAAGCAGAACGCGCCATGTCTCATAGGGATTGCCGCCCATGTTGCCGGCGTGCCACCAGGGGGTGTAATTGGCGTTGACGCCGAGCTTTGCGAAGCGATCCAGGTCCGCGTCATCCTGGACCTCCAGATGGGCGCAGGTGACCTTCACACGGTACTTGTCACCCAGTGTCTTTCTGGCCATCTCCACGCCGTCCAGCACGTTCCGGGACGCACCCTCACCCACGGTGTGCAGATGAAGATCCAGCCCCGCCTCGTTAAGCCGTAGGAGAAGGTCTGCGATCTGCTCTTTATTGAAGGCTGCTGTCCCCTTCTCATGGGTGTCCTCATAGGGCGTGACCATGGCGGCGGTATGAATTTTCAAGGTACCGTCGTTAAAAATCTTTAAGGTATGGACCTTCAGATGATCGGTGTCAAACTTGCGTTCGAAACGCTTCAGCTCCTCCAGGGCTTCCGGCACCTGTCTCGGCTGCGTGATCACATAGCATCCGTCAATATAAACCGGCAGCTTTCCCTGCCTGTCAAGCTCGCGCAGGCGGGTATAGATCCGCTCATGGAGCTCGTTGCATTCCGGGATGCCTGCGTCAAAGACGCCGACCACGCCGACTTTGACAGAGTAATCGATCCAGCGCAGCAGCGCCGCGTCAATCTGCTCATCTGTCAGCTCCAGGGCTTCATCGAGAAGGAAGGGTATTTCCGCTGCGGCTTCAAATACATTTCCGGTCACATGCCCGTCCTTGCGCACATAATAGCTGAGTCCGGGCACCGGGTCCACAACGTCGTCTGTAACGCCGTGCCGCGCAAGGGTCCTGGAGTTTACCCAGACGCTGTGCGCTTCCCCTTCCAGGATCACGATTTCGGCGTCCGGACAAATCGCGTCGAGATCTTCCTTGGTAATGTCGTCGCCGTGGAGGAATACGCGCTCCAAAAGGAATCTGTAACGATTCCTGCCGGGATTGCTCGCGATGTAGTCCGCCATAAAATCCAGGGCTCCCTTTTTGCTGTCACACGCGACGTAAGGGCCCATATCCGTGTGCTCGAATCCAGTGCCCATGGTTACGTGGACATGGCTGTCAATGATGCCCGGCATAATGAATTTGCCGCCAAGATCGGCAACCTCGCCCTCATAGGCCGCAAGGCCCGCCTCATCACCCACATAGACGAATTTGCCGTCCTTCACCACAAGGGCGGTCGCCATCGGATGCTCCTTGTCCGAGGTGAAGATTTTCGCATTTTTGATGATCTTGTCTGCTTTCATGCCTGTTTTCACCAGCCTTTCTTTATATTACTTACAGGTGTAGACCCATTCACCGCCAACCATGGTGCCAAACACGGGAGCGTCCTGAATGTGCTCCGGGCTGCATGCGGTAATGTCCGTTCCAAGTACGACCAGATCCGCCTCTTTACCGACAGTGATGCTGCCCAGCCGGTCGTCGCACAGGAGCTGATATGCCTCGTTGATGGTGGTCGCCTCGATCATCTGCTCGATGGTGACGCGCTCGCCGGGATTATGCAGGGTATCCAAACGACCGGGAAGCTGACGGATCACGCCCTTCTGCATACCGACCAGCGGATAAGCCGGGTTGATGACGGGGTAGTCGCTGGCGGAGGTCACCACGACGCCCGCGTCGAAGAAGGACTTCATGGGGAGCTGGTTCGCAGCGCGCTCCTCGCCTATATTGGCCACGATCATGGGGTCGAATTCGGGCGTCTTGTCGAACCAGTGCGGGTCGGTGACCGCCACGACGCCCAACTTGGCCATGCGGGGAATGTCCGCCTTGTCAACGACCTGCAAATGTGTGACGGCGTCCCGATAATCATGCGGTCCGGTCTCGGCCAGCGCCCTCTCTATGGCGTCCAGCGTCATGGCCAAGGCGCCATCGCCGATGGCGTGGACGTGCACCGTGAAGCCGAGCTCATGTGACCTCTTGAACACCGCTGTCAGGGTCTCCATGTCGAGGCGCAGCTGTCCGTGATGCTGATGCTCCTGAGACCAGGGATCGGTGTAGGGTTCTTTCATATAGGCAGTAGAGGGATTGCCGGGAAAACCACCATCAAGCTGGATCTTGATGTTGCTCACTTCAAACATTGGTCCCTTTGTCCGCTCCCGGAGCTCTGCGGCGTGCTCGATCTCCGCCATGGTGTCATGGCCCTCGGCCTGGAATACCTGATAGGCAGCATAGACGTGCATTTTGAGCTTGCCCTCCACATCCAGTTCGTGGCAGGCCTGCGCCGCGTTGTCGGTGCTGTCCCAATTGATGATGGGATCCAGGACCAGGGTTTCTCCATGCGCCAGATATTCCTCCTGATAATACAGGAAGCCCTCCTTGTACTGTTCCACTGTGAAAGCGGTGAGCGGCTTCAATAAGTCCATGGCGCCCTCGCGGAAGTAGCCGTTGGGATTGCCCTTTGCATCCCTGACGATGATGCCGTCGGAGACATCCGGCGTATTCTTATCGATGCCCAGGCGATCCATGGCGGCATGGTTCACCCAGTAGGAATGATGGCCCATGTCCGCAAGGACGACGGGCTTGTCCGTCACACCGTTGAGCAAATCCGCGGTGGGACCGTCCGGCCCCATATCCGGCGTGGGGACGAACCCGGCGCCCTGGATGACATCCAGCTCCGGGTGCTTCTCAGCAAATTCCTTGACTGCGGCAAGATGATCCTCCAGAGTACCGAAGAGATTCAAATGTACCGTAAAGAGTGCCTCGGTGCCACCGGGGCCGACGTGGCCGTGTCCTTCTCCCAGGCCTGGCAGAATCATGCCGCCTTCATACCGCAGTTCCTGTGTGTCCTTACCGATGTACGCTTTTGCACCCGCTTCGTCGCCGACGTAAACAAACTTACCATCCGCAATCGCCACAGCCTCAGCCTTGGGCTGAATCTTGTCCACGGTGTAGATGTTACCGTAGATGATTTTGTCTGCTTTCATGTTTCTTTTCCTTTCTGATATTCTTGAGAGCCACGCCATTAGAAGCTCGCTTCACTCGGGCGTGATGGAACCCTTGCGCGCCTCGATGCCAAGCTGCTTAAGGCAGTGGTCATGCAGAGTAAACCTTCTTTCCCTCAAAATAGGTAGCCTGCGCCTTGGCAGTGTGTATCTCATCCGCCGGACAGGACAGCACATCCTTGTCAACGAGGAGGAAATCCGCATATTTGCCTTCTTTGATGCTGCCTCTTTCATCTTCAATGAACATCTGCTTTGCGCAGTTAATGGTCAGGGCTGTCAGGGCCTGCTCGCGGGTCAGGTGCTCATCGTACCACCAGGGATCTCCCTTCACCGTGGGGTGAACACAGGTGACCGCAATCTCCATAATGCCGAATGGGTCGTCGGGGCAGCCGGAAAGTGCAGGAAAATCAGAGTGTGAGGAGACATTGATGCCGTAATCGAAATAAGTCTTCATGGGATAGGATTTATCCTCCATGCCTTCGGGAACAAGAGGTTTCAAGAGATCAGCTGCTCCGGATGGCATATCATGCCACAGCATGCCTGCGGTTGCATAGATATTATGATCCGCCATACGCTGCCAGTCGGACTGATCAACATTACGCACATGTACGACAGTATTACGCATCTCATCTTTTCCGCCGCTGACGAATGCGTTGACACATTGATTCACGGCCTTATTGCCCATTGTATGTATATGCATGGACAGACCTTTTTCATTAGCCTTGCGCGTAATGTCCGTAGTCTCCTCTTCCGTCCAGTTGACGAGGCCCTGATGCCCGTCGGGATATAAAGGATCCACGAATCCCGTACCGCCTTCAACCGTGCCGTCCATAAAGAGCTTGATCCAGTTCGTTAATACGTGATCGGTAGCGTATTTTCTGACGGCATCTGCTTCGGCAAGGGTCTTATCAACGTTCATCCAGCTTTCAATCTCGTAACTTAAGCCCAATATAAAGTTCATATCACCGGCCTCGTCCACCTGTCTCGCAGCCTGATAGAAATGGTCGTTAAAGAAATATTGAGACCATCCGTCCATATACATCGTGTATCCCTCTGACAGCATCTGATCCTGGATCGTCTTTATAGTTGCTTTTGCAACATCTACCGAGAAAAGCCTGTCATTGTCAAGGAAGGAACGCACATAGGTTCCTGCCTGTTCCTTGAGGAAACCGGTGGGTGTACCATCGGGACCTATTTCTATCTCGCCTCCGCGGATCTCAGTCTTTAATACTGTGCCGTCTTCCTTCATGATCCCTGCGTTAACCAGGGCAATGGTGTTCACCAGTCCCTTATGGCCTTCCTCATCGGCAAAGTAGATTGGAATATCAGTGCTTATGGCGTCCAACTGCTGACGGGTGGGCATATTCTTAGAAAAGGTATGATAATTCCAGCCGAAACCGAATACAGTCTTTATCCCGTTGGCCTTTGCCTTCTCCACAGCGGCGGGAACAATCTCCTTAAGAAACTTATCCACATCATCCTGTCCGCCAACGACCGTTCCGACCATAGGCATGGCATGACCCGTAAAATAATGTGCATGACCGTTGCCGCAGGAAGGCATCACAAGACCCTTGCCGGTATGATCGATAACTTCAGTCTTTCCTTCTTCAATAAATGCCCTGGCTCCCTTTCTGTCACCTGCATAGACATACCTGCCGTCCTTTACGGCAAATGCTTCCACTGTCTGATTCTCGGAAGTAAATATCTTGCCATAGACAACGAGATCCGCACTGTTTCCGCCTGAAGGCTTACCTGTTTCGTTCATTTTATTCGTTTCCTCCTTTTTTTGTTTGCAGGGATGCGTGATTCGCTCCTGCATCCTAAGTATCTGTCTTAATAGGGCAGTCCGAAATCTTCCGCACTGCCCCATAATATGTCAATTGACTTTCTTTACTTCTCTCTAACGGACGTAGTACCTGGTCATGAAGTAGGTTCTGTCCCAATCCACGATACTCATGGCGGACTCCTTCTCAGCACGGATGTCGAACTCGTCAAAGACCATCACGTACTTATCCGTAAGGTCATAAAGCGGCCATTCCTTAGCTTTGCCATCAGGCGAAATGTCAGCAGAAAGAGAGGGATTGCCGGTCTTAGCGAACTGCACCCACATTTTCCGCATCGTCCTGGAAAAAGTTTTGTCGAACTGTCTTCCCGTGACTAAGGTCTCCTCAGCATGGTTGAACAGCTCCGAGAGCTCTATCGCGTGTCCGCTCTTCATCATTGGAATGGAAGACTCTACCCTGAAATAGTAGACGTATGTCTTTCCACCGCCCTTGACCTGGTTTTCTGCCGTTCTGATAAGCGGTGCGTTAAACCAGTACTGATCCATAAAATGACTGAGTTTATCATAATCCTCGCCCGGGAGGTCTTTTATATAGCTCTCAGCAAGCTTCCTCTCCTCCTCGGTGAACTGCGCGAGCTTCTCGGCATGGCATTTCTCCGCCCACGGCATGAAGTTCTCCGCGCCGAACCCGGCCACGAAGTAACTGCATTCGTCCTTCGTGCAGCCCTGCATGATGTCAAGATCCTTTGCCGCACCCTTCTCATAGGCATCAAATACCTCTTTTGGAAGGAACTTGCCGTCACGCTCCGGTGTGGTGATCGGCATCGAAAGCACTTTCGACGCAGCCTGTACGATTTTGTCTACGTCAGTCTTCATGAGGTCAGCAACGGTTTTGCAGCCCAGCTCCTCCATCAGCGTATTCGTACACCAGATCGACTGTTCCGTTGACCTGCAGAACGCAGGCGAACCGCTCTGGGCGATGACGCGCCTGAAATACTTATGCGAGCCCTCCACCAAAGGCAGCAAAGAAACAGAGCCGCCTCCTGCGGACTGTCCAAAGATAGTCACGTTGTCAGGGTCGCCGCCGAATCCGGCAATATTCTCGTGTATCCACTTCAGCGCCGCCAGCTGATCCATAAGACCAAGGTTCTGTGCATCC
>JAEESA010000143.1 GCA_016286115.1 Lachnospiraceae bacterium | reverse complement strand
CGGCAGAAGATTCATCCACATGCCGACACCGAACCTTTTTTCGTACGCCGCAAACAGCAGGTGTTTGCGGCTGTCCTGAACAGTTACTCCACTGCTTCGTAATAGATCTGTCCCAGCGAGATCCCCCCGTCTCCGGGCGGAACCAGGCTGTTCCAATAAACAGTAAACCCTTTCTCTCGAAAGCCCGTGATTAGCCTCCGCATAAGGATCCGGTTCACAAAGCTCCCTCCGGAAAGGCAGATCGTTTTCACATTGTTTTCCGATGCGATCCGCTCTCCTGTTTTAATCGCAAACGCCGCAACTGCTTCATGAAACCCAAGCGCCAGCTCCTCTTTCGGCGCTCCTTTTGCCAATGCAGAAACGAGGTCTCTGATCAAAAGCGGCCCGTTTCCGTACAAAAGACCGTCCTTTTCCACGAGAGGCAATTCCAGGGCAAAAGGTGTTTTTGCCCGCGCAGCCGTTTCTTCCAAAAGAGCCGCGCATTTCCCTTCGTAGCTATTATATGAACAGACCCGAAGAGCCGCCGAAGCCGCGTCAAAAAGGCGACCCATAGAGGCATTATAGACTCCGAAAGAACCGTTGTAAAGCGCACGGCAGAATACTTCATCTTCCCCCGAAAGCTTTTCTCCGGCAACGCTAAGATACCCCGCCAGGCTTTGCTTTGCGTCCTTCATCGACCGGTCTGTTCCCGGCAGCAGGACCGGCAAAAGCGACCCTTTTTTTGTAAAGCTTTTCCCTTCACATAGGAGGAATTCACTTCCCCAAACCGTGCCGTCGGTTCCGTATCCTGTTCCGTCAAAGGCAAGCCCCAGGACCTTTTCTTCCAGCCCATGCTCCGCCATGACGGATAAGATGTGCGCATGGTGGTGCTGCACTCGGTGTTTTACTCCTTCCGAAGATAGATAACCCGGATGCAGGTCCGCGACCGTCTTCATTTCCTCCGGAAATGCGAACAGTGTTTTCATGCGGGTAAGCTCGGCGTCACGCGCCTTTTCCGCTTCCCGTTCGGCCAGGTCGCCGAAGTGTTGGCTTAAATACACTGCCCTGCCCTTGCCAAGGGCAAACGTGTTTTTCAGATCTCCGCCCTTCGCCAGTACCGGCTCTGAAAGCTCTTTTTTCAGCACCACCGGCGTTGGCACGATCCCGCGGGCTCTGCGGATCACCTGCACCACGTCTTCCGATCCGGCCCTTGTCACCTGAAAGATCGAGTCGTCAAGCGGCCCTAATATCTCCCTGTCATGCGTCAGGATCAGATCCAGCTGCCCCGCTTCAAGGAACGGCAGCAGGTCTTCTTCTTTGTATATGATCGGCCGGTCCTTTGGGTTCGCCGATGTCATGATAAGACACTTACATTTTTCCAGCAGCAGGTGCTGGATCGGATGCGACGGCAGGAACGCGCCGATCCGGTCGGACATCTGAAAAACAGAGCCGGGTAAGTCTGTCTTTTTCTCTAAAAGAACGATCGGCCGCGCCGGAGAAGATAAAAGCTCCCGCTCCTTTTCCGACACCCTGCACAGGGCTTCGATGCCCTGCAGATCCCGAAACATCAGCGCATACGGTTTCCCTTCCCGGCCCTTTAATTCATTCAGCCGTTCGACCGCTTCTTCCCTTTCGGGAAGGCAGGTCAGATGGAAGCCGCCGATCCCCTTGACTGCGGCGATCCCGCCGCTTAATAAAACCTTTTCCGTTTCCGAAAGCGCTGCCGCTTCGGTAAATTCCCCTTCACGTGTAATGGAACGTACCTTCGGCCCGCAGGACGGACAGCAAATGGTCTGCGCGTACCGCCGCCGGTCGCCGATCCGTTCATACTCCTTTGCGCAGTCCTCACATAAAGGGAACGGATCCATGGTAAGATGGGCCCTGTCGTAGGGCACCTCTTTCAGGATCGAATATCTCGGCCCGCAGGATACGCAGGAGATGAACGGGTGCCTATATCGCCGGTTTCCCGGGGTAAACAGTTCTCTCTCGCAGGCCGGGCAGGTCGCAAGATCCGGCGGAAGAAAGCGGATCTCTTCGAAAGCTCCCATGCTTTCCGTAATAAAAAAGCCGGGTTTGATCGCCCCCGGCTCTTTTTCCTTTACCACCGTACCATCGATACGGCCTCCTTCGGGGCAAGTTTGACCAAGGCGATCTATGAATCGCCGAACATCTTCTCTCTCCCCCTCTGCCTCGACATAGACTCTGCCGCCGGCATTTCTTACACTCCCGTCAAGGCGGTACTCTGCCGCCTTTTCTGCTACAAACGGACGGTATCCGATCCCCTGTACCAGTCCGTAAACCTCGATCTCGACTGCCCTTCTCATGCGTTCGGGGCAGGCGCCTTTTTCTCAGGCTCCGCCGCTGCCGCTTTCGCGGGATCCGCCGGCTTTGCCGGAGCTGCCGGTTTCGGCGGCGCCGCTTCCACGGGCTTCGTCAGAACCTCCTCCTGCTTCTCGGGTCCGGGCGTCTGATACCCCGGCACGATGTGCAGGCACTTCTTCGGGCACTTCAGCGTGCAGTAGCCGCACTGAATGCAGTCGAAGCGGTTGATCTTCCACATGCCTTCCGGCTTGCTGACCTTGATCGTCCCGGTCGGGCAGTTCCTCATGCACAGACCGCACAGGATGCATGCGTCAAAGTCATTTTCGATGTGGCCGCGGCTCCGCTCCGGATATTTGGCCGGTTCCGCAGGATATTTGGTTGTTACGGGTTTACTGAACAGGTTCTTCAGGATCGTTCCCGTAAAATTCATCAGTTTTGCCATGGCTTACCTCTCTGTACAGGAGATGCAGGGATCAATGGTCAGGATCAGGATGGGCACATCCGCGTAATCGGCGCCTTCGAGCGTCTTCAGCATACCGGGCAGGTTTGCAAAGGTGGGTGTGCGGATCCGCAGCCGGTCCAAAAGCTTCGATCCGTTTGCTTTTACATAGTAGCAGGCTTCCCCGCGGGGCTGCTCCACTCTCATAAAGAACTCCCCATCGGGATTCTGTGTCGGTTTTATGGGAACGTTGATCTCCTTTTCATCCGGGATCTTCGCCGCCGCCTGGCGGATGATGTCGATGGCCTGGAAGACCTCGTTGATCCGGACTTCGCATCTCGCATAGCTGTCTCCTGCGAGGCTCGTCACCGGCTCAAAATCGATCTCCGGATATGCGGCGTACCCCCGTTTTCTGGTGTCTACCTTAAGCCCCGACGCCCTTCCGAACGGGCCGACGCAGCCCAGGTCGTGCGCTTCTTCTTTTGTGAGGACGCCGATACCTTTAAGCCTCGACTCTACGGTCGCATCAAATAAAAAGGTTTTCCGAATGACCTTCAGTTCCTTCTCGATCCAGTCGATCGTTTCCAAAATGATCTTAATGTGCTCCGGCTCCATGTCCTTCAGCACGCCGCCGACCGTGTTCACGGAAAAGATCACGCGCCCGCCGGTGGTCATCTCAAAACAATCCAGAATCTTCTCACGCATCCGCCACGCCTGATAAAAGAGTGACTCAAAACCGAATGCGTCTGCCAGAAGCCCGAGCCACAGGAGGTGGCTGTGCACACGGCTCATCTCGCACCAGATCGTGCGAAGGAAGCGCCCGCGCCGCGGGACCTCCAGGCCCATGATATTCTCCACGGCTTCGCAGTATCCCATTCCGTGCATATAGCTGCAGATCCCGCAGGTCCGCTCCACCACATACACCATTTCGCTGAAATCTTTTTTCTCAATGAGGCTCTCCAGCCCCCGATGGACAAATCCGATGGAAGGGATCGCCTTTAAGATCTTTTCGTCCTCCATGACCAGATCCAGATGCACCGGTTCCGGAAGCACCGGATGCTGTGGTCCGAAGGGTACCGTACTCTGTTTCCCCATCAGGCATCTCCTTTCTGTCCGTCATCATTCTTCGCGGCTTCCGCAGGTTTCGCAGGTGCCGGCGTTTCGGGCTTCGCCGCTGCCGCTGCCGCATTCGCGGGCTTCGCCGCTGCTTCATTCGCTGCCCCTGCCGGCTTCACCGGCGGCACCGGTTTCTTCGGTTCCGGCCGGTCCACCTTAAGCGGCGTCTCCTGACGGATCCGGTAAAGCTTATTGTCATAATCCAGATTGATCAGACGGATCTTTACGCCGAACAGCTCCTTCATCTCGTTCTCATAGAGAAACGCGTAAGGATACAATTCGGTAATGCTGCTGACCTCGGTCTCGGGGTCGATCACGATCCGAAGCGTGGTCAGCTGGTAGGTTCCACTGTCATCCGCAAAGGAATAGGAAAGCTCGAATTTCTTATTCACATAAGCAGCGCAGGCCTGTGAAAGCCGAAACCCCTGCTTTTTCATTTTCATGGCATGATCCAGAATCGCCTCCGGTTCAATGGCTATCTGGATATTGTCGGGACAGATCACTTCCGCCATTACTTCTCTCCCTCCTTTTCTGCTGTAGCGTCGTCAATGCCGCGCTTTACGCGCTCGTCATGGATATCGGAGCGCTTCTGGAACAGTTCCACGGCCTGCACGATCCCGTCGATGATCGACTGGGGTCTGGCCGCGCAGCCCGGCACATAGATATCCACCGGGACCGTTGTGTCCGCGCCGCCGAGGATATTATACGCTTCCTTAAACACGCCTCCCGTACAGGCGCAGGTTCCGACCGCCACAACCACCTTCGGCCGCGGCATCTGGTCATAGATCTGTTTTACTACCGGTTCACACTGCGCATTGATCCCTCCGGTGATCAGAAGGATATCCGCCTGCATCGGGTCTCCGGTGTTGATCACACCGAACCGCTCCGCGTCATACACCGGCGTCAGGCACGCAAGAACCTCTATATCGCAGCCATTACAGCTGGCCCCGTCATAATGGATCACCCAAGGCGATTTTTTAACCTTTCCCATTCTCTAAGTCCTCCCTATGATTACCTGCGGGCGATCATCAGGATCAGCAGATTGATCCCGGCGGCCAGTCCCGTCACGATCCAGGTTGTCCGAAGCAAAACATACCATTTCACACGGGCAGAGGTATTGTCGATCACAATCTCCAGGAACCAGACCAGGAAGACCACTGCCACCGCCACCACATAACTGATGGGATTGCTGTTCACGATAAACAGAGCCAATACCGCGAGCAGGAAGGTGATCTCATACCATTCCGTGATGTGATAGATCGCAAGGTTCTTTGCCCCAAGCTCCGTTGTCACGCCCTTGACGACTTCCTGATGCGCGTGGTGCGAAGTCGAAAGATCGAAGGGGCTCTTTCTCATCTTGATCGTCAGGATGAACACATAGGCGATGAAGAAGCCCGGCAGATACAGGATCGAACTGTTGGGCATGCCAATGATCTCCGAAACATCAAAGGTCTTGTTCGCAAGATAAAAGCCCACACAGGCCAGAAGCACAGCCGGCTCATACGCCATCATCTGCAGAAGCTCACGGTTTGCGCCCAGCGTCGAACTCGGGGAATAGGTAACCGAGCCCGCGAAGATCAAAAACGTCGCTCCCGTGGACTGCAGGAAGAAGCACATCATCAGATCCGACCCGGAAGCAAAGAGGCACACGGTGAAGATCTGCAGAAGGAAGAACGTCATCATGAGGAGCGTCTGGGCCTTGTTTACAACGATGGTCTGCTTGTTTAATAATTTTCTTACATCATAAAAAGGCTGAAGGAGCGGGGGCCCTACACGGCCCTGCATCCGCGCTGAAATTTTCCTCTCCAGTCCTTCCAAAAGACCGCCAATAAACGGAGAGCCCACTAAAAAGATGAGGATTGAGATCGCTATCTTCATAATAAAGCACCTCCCACAATTACCGAGAGCATCACAAGGATCACTGCTGCGGCCAGGATACTACAGGGGAACATCAGCTTCCTCTGTCCGAAGTAATTCTTAAAATACCAGTTCGAAAGCACCAGTTCCTTCGGCTTTCCGAAAGAGTCGGTGAACGACTTGTTATCGCCTTCATTGACACCGTTCATATAGGACGGCTTTTCGTTGGTCCGTATTCGCTTCATATATTGGTATGCGATCAACGGGACCAGGAACACGACCATAATGATGATCACGAGGATGTACAATACGCTCTGCGGGAGCACCGCCACGGCCGTGCCGAACATCTCCGCAAGCAGCGGTTCCACATAGATCCTTGAAAGCAGCGGGAACAGAACGCATAACGCCACCATCAACGCCGCGTGGATCGCGAGCGAGATCATCTCATTCCTTTTCGTTATATCCTTGATCGGCTTTTCCTCCGTCGAAGCGATCAGCTTATTCAGCCACTTCGTCCAGTAGAAGAGCGTTGTGGCGGAACCGAAGCAGAGCAAAATCACCAATAAGATATTCCGTTCATCCACGGAAGCCCGCAGCGCCGCCCATTTCGATATCAGCATACCAAATGGCGCCAGGAACATTCCGACGATACCGATGAACATGAACTGTCCGAGCCGCGGCAAACGGTAAATAAGCCCGTGCATATCTTCCACATCCCTCGAATGCATCGCGTTCTCCGTTGCACCGATGTTCTGGAACAAAAGGCTCTTACTGACGGCATGGAAGATCATAAGGAAGATACCGGCCCATAAGGTTTCTGCCTGCCCCACGCCCGCGCAGGCCGTCATCAGCCCGAGGTTGGAAACCGTGGACAGCGCCAGCACCTTCTTCCCGTCGCTCTGGGCGATCGCCATCAGGGACGCGGCAAGGAAGGTAAAGCCGCCGATAAAGGCCACCATGGAACCCGTCATCGTCTCGGCCATGGCCGGCGACAAACGGAACAGAATATAGATCCCGGCCTTGACCATCGTGGCCGAGTGTAATAGCGCCGAAGAAGGCGTCGGCGCGACCATGGCACCCATCAGCCACTTCGAGAACGGCAGCTGCGCTGCCTTGGTCAGAGCCGCGAACGCGATCAGCGCGATCGCTGCGGTCAGAGAATTATAATACGGTCCGTTCGCGACGATATCCTGCAGATTAAGGTTCCCGAACGTCATTGTGATCACGAAGATCGCCACCGCCAGAGCCGCCCCGCCGAGCAGGTTCATCCACAGGGCACGGAAGGAATTTTCGATGGCTTCATCCGTTTTCGTATACCCGATCAGAAGGAAGGAACAGATCGAGGTCATCTCCCAGAAGAGATCGATCCAGCTCAGGCTCGAGCTCAGCACGAAGCCGAACATGGCTCCCAGGAATAAAAACAGAAGCATGAAGAAATAATACCGCCGGTCCTGGAATTCCAGGTGATGGTGATGATATCCATGCATGTACCCCACGGCGTAGATAATGATGAGGCTCCCGATCACGCCCACAATGATGCACATCAGGATCGCCAGATGATCGATATA
Organism: Lachnospiraceae bacterium; assembly: GCA_016286115.1. Classification (GTDB taxonomy): domain Bacteria; phylum Bacillota; class Clostridia; order Lachnospirales; family Lachnospiraceae; genus RUG12461. The sequence goes on along the minus strand of JAEESA010000143.1, from coordinate 939 downwards.
GATATGGTTGGTCTCTGCCGTCTTCGGCCCGAACAGCTCCAGCCAGGCTAAAAGCAGCGTCGGCAGGATCGTCAGCAGACTGATCCAGTACCTTTTATATTTAAAGCAGAGAACAGTCACGATCACCATCAGAAGCAATTCCGCTCCGAGCATGATCAGATCAACGATATGCGTATCGTAATACAGCTTAATGGGCTGCTGCCCTCCAATGATCCACTGGGCCACCAGCACTCCTACCGCCCCCATGATGATGATCGCAGAGATGTAGGCGATGGCATTGCGGACCTTGTTCACCCGGATACAGAACATCAAAACTGATACCAAAACCGGAAAACAGATCAGAAATGGCACGACGAACATATTCCTTCCAGCTCCTTTCCTTCTTTAACCAAAGATGCGCTATAGAATAGAAACGCGCAAGTACTAATATACTAGCAAATTTTTATCAAAAGAGCAAGGAAAATCCTATCGCCGCCTTCCCTGGTTTCACAATTTCTTCACAAAATCCCCATATTCTTATCACAGAATCAACAAAATCCCATCACAGGTTTCTTTTATCCTTGGAGCATAGAGTTGAACAAACCACTGAACGAAAGGAGATTTAAGTGATGAGTGATAAAACAAAACATTTTTTTGCAGGACTCGGAAAGCTGAGCCTTACGGCTGCATTGTGCGGAGCGATCGGTGGAGGAACCTTCGTCGGCGTGACGAGGCTGGCCGATAAGGGAGAAGAAAAAGAAGCGGCAGTCGTTCAGGAGGCAGCCGCCGAGGAAGAGACAAAGGCAGAACCCATTGTTGAAGAAGAGAAAGAAGACAACACCCGCCTCGTGAGCAACGACAACAACGACCGCGTGGAACCGGCACAGGCGAACGGAGGCAGCGTCTCCGAAGTTGTGAAGAGCGCCATGCCCTCTATCGTGGCCGTCAATGTGAAGGTGG
>JAEESA010000142.1 GCA_016286115.1 Lachnospiraceae bacterium | reverse complement strand
GTTGCAAAGATAGCTTGCGGTACCGGTCAGCTGCTTGTGGCCGAATTCGTCCACATACTCTACGACGCCATCGGCTTCGGTAACATATTTTCCGTCTGCGGTATGTATTCCTTCGGAAACCGCGATCACGACGGATGCTTTCTTCTTCAGAAGGTCTTTACATTTCTTAAGGAACGCGGCCATATCGAAGTCTACCTCAGGGAGATAGATGGCGTCGGGGCCGTCGCAGTCCTCACTCTTTGCAAGAGCAGCAGCGCCAGTAAGCCAGCCGGCGTCACGGCCCATGATCTCGATGATGATGACCTGTCCCTTTTCGGTCTCCAGTGAGAAGCCGTCACGGATGATCTCCTTAACGGAGGTCCCGATGTACTTGGCAGCGGAGCCGTATCCGGGGGTGTGGTCGGTCAGTGCGAGGTCGTTGTCGATGGTCTTCGGGCAGCCGACGAAGCGGATCTGGGAACCGGAGAACAGCGCATAGTCGGAAAGCTTTTTGATGGTATCCATCGAGTCGTTTCCGCCGATGTAGATGAAGACATCGATCTCAAGTTCATCCAGTTTTTTGAAGATCTTGTCATAGAGCGCCTGATCCTCATGGATGTCCGGCAGCTTAAAACGGCAGGAGCCGAGGTATGCGGAAGGAGTTCTCTTTAAGAGCTCCGCGTCCAGTCCTGTCTGAATGTGTTCCGAAAGGTCAACATAGCGGTTGTCCACAAGGCCCTGGATGCCGTGCAGCATACCATACACCTTCTTGTAGCCACGGTCGATGGCGGTGCGGAATACGCCGGCCAGCGACGAGTTGATTGCGGCTGTGGGACCACCGGACTGACCGACGATCACATTCCTTTTCTTTGTATCCTTCATAAAAGATATCCTCCCTTCAAGATTTCAATCGAAGTGCATTATATCATACTTTTTCTCTCTGCGGTATCCTATTTTTCCTATTCAGATAAAAAATGTAACAGGTTTTGCCAATTAAATCGCCTGAGGCGATGGGCAAAACCCATCTCACCCAAAATGTATTGGGCCGTAACCGCGCAGCAAGTGCGCGGTTCGGCTGTGAATAGTTGCAAAATAATACCGAGTTCCCGTCGGAACCCGGCATAAATATTCAAGAGATTTACAGCGGAACAATATCCAGTTTATCGTTGTTGAGATGGATGCGCACGCCTTCGTAATGCTGCCCGCGGAGCATGTATACCCCGCCAATGGAAAGCTTGACGCCGTCAAAAATGCGTCCGTGGACGATGGCAACCGCGGAGCGGATCTCGGCTTCCCTCTTCATAAGCATAGAACGCTCCTCTTCCGCATTCCGAAGCTCCAGTTCCTTCGTATAGATAGCATTCTCCAGTTTCGTAAAAATGCTCATCGTAGCGCGCATTTCCGTGTTGTATTTCGATTTCAGCTCATTGTTCGCGTTATATAAGGTCTGCAGCTCCGCGCGGATCTCCTTCAGCCTGCTCTCTGCCTCGATCCTCATGTTTTTCAGCCGCTCATTCCCGCCGATCTCGACCTTCGTCTGCACGCCGAATTTATTTCCGAGGTTCTCTACCTCGATCCCCTCTTCCGCGGAAGCATGGCCTCCGGTCAGCATACCGTTCCGGGAGGTAATGATCAGTCTCTTCTTGGTAAAGATGTTGCTGTTGACACTATATCCAACCGTAATATCGTCTTCCGACTCCAGATTTGCAGACTCCAGATACTTGGCCTGTATCGTGCCCTTTGCCTTGATCAGCCCGCCGCCGCCGGCTGAAACACCCTGTTTGATCACAATGGACTTGTCGCTCTCCACCGTCGCGGCTTCCACATTTCCTTCCACGAGGATATCGCCGGACACCTTGATGACAGAGCCGCGCTCGACATCGCCGGTCACATGAAGGTCGCCGTCATAGGTCACGCTGCCGGTGACCATCGAAACGCCGCGAAGTTCCAAAACGTTCGTGATGTTGATCTTGCCGCCCTTCATCTCGATCCGACCGTTCATGACCGAAACGTAGGTCTTTTTATCGTCCTCAACGATGAAGCCCTTGCCGACAAGGATCCCTTTTTCCTTCCCGTTCTTGGCCTTCAGGAAACGCCCGGTGACCGTAGAGCCGCCGGTTCCGCCTGTCGCGCCATGATAAAAGGCGATCCTCTCCCCTTTTTTGACCATGTTGAAATTGTTAAGATCCATATGGTCAACAGAGCCGTCCGCACGTATCGTCGGCGCGTGCTTCTGCTTCAGATCGAAGAGGAATTCATAATACCCGTCATGCCCGTCGATCGGCTCTTTTCCGAGGGCGATCGTCGCTTCCGTGCCGGCAAATCTGCCGTCGACCAGCATTTCGATCGTCTCGTTCTGAATGCCGAAAACAATCCCGCAGGACGCGATCTCCCTGCGCAGCTTGTTCTCTTCCAACGGCCTTCTGTCCCCAATGAACACAAGGACCGCTTTCATCTCATCCGCGCTGATGTTGATCAGATACTCATCAAACGACGCGCTCTCCTTGATCCCGGCTTCCGCGCGCTTCTGGGCGGCGTATTCCTCCTCGATGGCTTCGCGCATCCTCATCATATCCTTTGCGGTATACATGAGGTTTGCGAACGGGGTCACATCTATGCCGCTCTCCATGCCGATACGGATCTCGCGCATCTGTTCTGCATGATAATAAGGCGATTTATACCGGTCGATATCAACCCGGCTCTCCAGCCCGCGCCGGATCTCACGCATCTGCTCCCAGTTGTACTCCGGGAACGCGTATTTTTCCACTTCCAGCCCGCGCTCCAAGCCGGTGGCGACTTCCTTAATGGACTCGCCGTTGAAATCCGGAGTGATGTAAGGCGCGATATTTAAGTTTTTCTCAAGGGCGATACGAATGGATTCGAGCTCCGCCTCGCGGTACCCCTGTTCCACAAAGGATGAGATATCCACGCCGGATTTCTTGGACATAAAGACCTGGCGCATCACGCCGGCCTGATAATTGACAAACGGCTTCAGGTAGATCCCTTCTAAAAGACCTTCCCTTAAGATCCGCATCTTGCCGTAATCGATCTTCGGATCCGCATAAACACGGACATCCACGTCCTGCTCCAGGCCGAGGCGGATCTCCTCCATCTGGAACCAGTCGAATTCCGGGCTGGCATAGATCGAAACGTCCAGCCCCATTTCCAGGCCGAGTCGGATCGAACGCATATGGACAGCAAGATAAGAAGGCTTCGCGTAGATCGATACGTCAAGCCCCGCAGCTTTTCCCGCTTCAATTTCCCGGATCTGGTCGTTGGTGAACATTCCGGCGTTCTCGATATTCTCGAGGTTCTTCGCCAGTAACGCCTCGTCCACCGGCGGCTCCGTTTCAGTTTTTTCCGGGTTCAACACTTCCTCTTCTGCCATACAATGTCCGTTTCTTTCAGAGATGATAAGAAATTAAAACCGCATATAACAACTTTCAAAAACCTTTTTGTTGTGCTATTTATGTCGAATTAAATCTTTATTTAACAAACCATCAGTGAAGATCCTGTATTCCAATGATATCCATGATCCTGTCTTTTGTTCCCTTTAAACTTTCAAGGATCTTCGGATTGAAAACACCCGCTTCCCCGGTCACGATCATGTGAAATGCCTTTTCCTTCTCAATGGCGCGTTTATACACGGTCCGCCCCGTCATACCGTCGAGTGTATCCGCGATGGACACGATCTGCGCCGGCAGCGGGATCTCTTCGCCGGTCTGGCGGTCCGGATATCCGCGGCCGTCGTAACGCTCATGATGGTGGCGGCAGATGTCGTATGCGGTCTGGATAAAATTCTCCGCGTCATAAGGATGCACAATGGAAAGCACGCTGGACATCCTCTCGATCATCTCCCCGCCCTTTGTGGTATGGCTCTTCATCAGATCGAATTCTTCGTTTGTCAGTTTTCCGGGCTTGTTCAGCACATGGTCCGGGATCGCGACCTTTCCGATATCATGAAGCGCCGAAGCCTCCACGATCTCGTTGACCCGCACCCGGGACAGCTTGTATTCCGGATAATTCAGCATCAAAAATTCAGCGATCGCCCTCGTCATATCCTTGATATGCCCGATATGCACCGCGCCCCCAAGGTCACGGCCTTCCACGATATCGCCGAACATGTCCAGAACGTTCGCGCTGAAACGATCCTGCTGATCCACGATCCCCGCATACCGCATCGCCGTCCTAAGCCCCTGCACAAACTTCACCGGATCGATGGGCTTTTTGTAAACAGCGGTGAGCGGCTGATCATACAGCATTTTCATGGTCTCTTCATTCGCTTCACTCGTCACCATGATGACCGGGATCCGCTTCAGGACCTTCTTTTCTTCCATCACTTTAAGGACCCGCATGCCGTCCACTTCCGGCATTTCCAGGTCCAAAATGACACAGGCCACATCATCCTCGTATTCAACGAGCATTTCCAGGCCTTTTCTGGCGCTTGATGCTTCATAACAGCCGTACCGGTTGCCGACAGCCTCAATGATGCTCCTGCGCTCCTCCATGACATCGTCAATGACCAGTATTCTGTCCCTCATGTTCTACCTCTTGTGTGTTACACGATAACGGTCGTATCCATGTTTATTATACTGAAAGGAAAGCCAATTGGCTATATCTTTTTACTCTAATAGTGCATTGCTAACTCTGAGCACTCCGTTTTCATCCAGAGCCGTTCCGAATGAAAGTGTATTTAAATAGGAATAAAGACTTGAAGCTTCCTCCCCGGTCAAAAGAGAAACCCTCGATCCGCTCGATCTGGCCGGCAAAATGCCAAACTCCGTTGTCCCGTCCTGCTTCAGCACTACACGTGCCACCGCCGTATCATAGGTTTTCGTATTAAATATGAAGTTTCCAAGGCTATAGTACACCGGCATCTCGCCGAAAAACTCCATTCCCTGCAAAACATGTGGGTGCGATCCGATCACCAGGTCCGCTCCCGCTTCCATGTATTGCTTCGCCATCACTTTCTCGTAATCTTCAGGGATCGTTGCCCGTTCAATCCCCCAATGCACGAACACCGTCAAGAAATCACAGGTTTCCTTCGCCTTCTGTATCTCGACCAGAAGCTGCGCCGGATCATAGGTTCCGAACATTCCCGGCCTGTCGACATCCGCCGACCAGCTTCCCACCGGCCAGACCCGGGAAGCCCCGAGGAACCCGAAAACATGTCCGTTTTTCTCGATCGTAACGAGTTTTTTAGCCTCGTCCAGGTTTCTTCCCGCTCCCACATACGGGATTCCCGCTCCTTCAAGCGTTTCCAGCGTGTCCAGAAGCGCTGTCTGCCCGTAGTCAAGCGTGTGGTTATTCGCAAGGGTCACAATATCCACGCCCATTTCCTGAAACGCCGACACGCGCGCCGGATCGCAGCGGAATGTAAACTGTTTATCCGGTGCCTGTTCTCCGCGATCAGAGAACGGAAATTCTTCATTTATCATTAATATATCGGCATTTTGGAACCTTTCCCTTAGTTCCGGAGAAAGAAGCCCGTCAATTCCCTGGTTTTCATACGCCGCCAGCGTTCCATCCCACAAGAGGACGTCACCCGTAAACAGAAGCTCTGTATCGGCAGTGATCACCCGTTCCGTTTCCGTCTCCATTTCCGCCGCTTCCTCTTCTGTGTCATCCGTCAGAGTTCCGGAGAGACTCTCTGCCCCGCCATCTAGTCCATAAGTACCATTCTCATCTTCTCCAATAGGCTCTTCCACCGTCTCGATCTCCTGTCGGAAGACTCCGGCGGTCCTTCCGGGCGAAAAATTTTCGATTTTTTCGGAATTTTTCGTAGCTTCAGCCGTCCTTTCAGAAGATAAGTCTTTATTTAATATCTTTCCGGATATCAACATTACAAGCAATACTAATGCAGCTGCCGAAAGTCCGAAAACGAAACCGAGAATTGCCTTATATGTTTTTCTCTTCTTTCTCTTTTTCTTCTTCGCCATTTTTTCTCCGATTTTTTCGAGTTTTCGTACACTGTTCATATGGAAAACTAAGCAATGTAACGAAAGTACTGCGTTAAATCAATAAATAATTTTTATGATATTTGCTTTATTATAAATGCTTTTATAAAAGTATAGCAAAAATCCGTCGGAAACTCCGAAACTGTCAACTGAGCCTTCCAACGAAATCACCGTAATCGAACGACTTTATGAGCGAATAATCCCCTTCTAAGTCCATTTCTGCGATCGAAGGGAGCCTCATACCGTTAAAAGTGTTGTTTTTTACCATAGAATATATCGCCATATCTTCGAGCTCAAGCCTTTCGCCGACAGTAAGCTCATGGTCAAAACTGTACTCCCCGATCACATCCGATGCCAGGCAGGTCGGCCCACCAAGGATATAGTCCACTCCTTTCTCCCCGGGAAGCCCGCCGTTACGGACTTCCGGACGATACGGCATCTCCAGTACATCAGGCATATGGCAAGCTGCCGAAGCATCCAGAATGGCGATTTTACGCCCGTTTTCCGTGATATCCATCACCGTCGCCACCAATGTCCCCGCCTGGAGGGCAATTGCCTCTCCGGGCTCGAGAAATACGGTAATTCCGTAGGTTTCCCTAAGATTTAATATACATTCAATCAGCAGTTCCACGTTATATCCCGGCTTTGTAATATGGTGCCCTCCGCCGAGATTGATCCATTTTACCCGTTTCAGGACGTCCTTCCACTCATTTTCCACCACTTCGAGCGTTTCTGCGAGCGGTTCTGCCCCCTGCTCGCAGAGAGTGTGAAAATGGATTCCGTCCAATTGACCGATTTCTGTTGTGGTAAAATTCCTCTCAAAAATCTTCCTCGTGACCCCGAGACGAGATCCTTCGGCGCAGGGATCGTAGATCGGATCCTTCTGCGTAGAATGTTCCGGATTGATCCGAAGTCCCACCTGCTTTCCGGCCGCTTTGGCACGAGGCGCGAAGGTTTTAAACTGCGTCGCGGAATTAAAGATCAGATGGTCTGCATAAAGAAGCAGTTCTCTCCACTCCTCTTCCCGATAAGCCGGAGAGAATACATGGGTCTGTTTTCCGAGCTTTTCCGCGGAAAGCTTGGCCTCGTAGAGCCCGGAAGCCGCTGCCCCGCTCAAATATTCCCTGATCAGAGGATAAAAATACCAGGTAGAAAATGCCTTCTGCGCCAGCAGGATCTTGGCTCCGGTTTGGTCCTCGATTTGTTTAAGCAGCCTTAAATTTTCTTCCAATTTCCCACGATCCACGATATAGCACGGCGTGGGGAGTTCCGACAGCTTCATCAGGACACCAGATCCGGATCGAAGCTTTCCTGCCAGGGAAGCCCGCAGCGATTCAGTTCTTCCATAAAAGGATCCGGATCAAATTCTTCGATCGTATGCGTTCCCGGCTGATCCCAGATCCCGCTCAGGATCATCTTCGCCCCGATCATGGCCGGAACGCCGGTCGTATATGCCACTGCCTGGCTTCCAACCTCGGCATAGCAGGCTTCATGGTCGCATACATTATAAAGATAGTAGGTTTTTTCTTTTCCATCCTTAAACCCGCGGAAGATGCAGCCGATATTGGTCTTACCCTTCGTTCTGGGGCCAAGAGACGCCGGATCCGGCAGCACCGCCTTCAAAAACTGCAGCGGAACGATCTCCTTTCCTTCAAAAAGGATGGGCTCGATGCTGGTCATCCCCACATTTTCAAGGCAGCGGAGATGCGTGAGATAGCTCTGCCCGAAGGTCATGAAAAAGCGGATCCTTTTGATCCCCGGAATATGAAGCGCCAGGCTCTCGATCTCCTCGTGGTGAAGCAAATACATGTCTTTCTTACCGATTTCCGGGAAATCATATTCTCTTTTAATCTCCAGCGGTTCCGTTTCCACCCACTGTCCCTTCTCCCAATAGCTCCCTTTAGCAGAAACTTCGCGGATATTAATTTCAGGATTAAAATTTGTTGCAAATGGGTATCCATGGTCGCCTGCGTTGCAATCTAAAATGTCGATATAATTTATTTCATCAAAATGATGCTTCAAAGCGTAGGCTGCAAACACCGACGTAACACCCGGGTCAAAACCGCTTCCAAGAAGAGCCGTCAGCCCGGCATCACGATACCGGTCATGATAAGCCCACTGCCAGCTGTATTCAAAATGAGCCGTATCCTCCGGCTCGTAATTCGCCGTGTCCACATAATGCACGCCTGCCGCAAGGCAGGCATCCATGATATGAAGATCCTGATACGGCAGCGCAAGATTAAGCACCACGCCAGGTTTATAATCTTGAATTAACTTTGTAAGCGCAGCAACATCATCC
>JAEESA010000141.1 GCA_016286115.1 Lachnospiraceae bacterium | reverse complement strand
ATGATATGTTCAAAGGAACGGAAAAAATCGTTCCCGGCGGCGGCACCGGCGTCAATGTCGGAACCTACAACAGCCCCTATTATGATTCGGAAAACTTTACCCTGAAGGAACTGCCCGAATACATCACGACTTTGGATGATTGGAAATACGAAGTGGTGGACGGGATTTATTATATCTATGATTATATCGGAACCTATGCTCCGACCGGTACGACAAGGATCGTGGTTCCGAAGGAACTGAAAAACCTGGCGGGAGACACTGTAGACTTCCGGTTTCGGGGTTATAACTTAGAGGATCTGGAGGGGGAGGCCGTGTCTTCTCCGGGGAGAAGAGGCGGCATCCGCTGGCTCCGGTTTGAAGAGGGGGTTAAGGCGGCTTATAACTGCTCGAGGGCTTTTGTGGCTTCCGGCCTGATGACGATTGATGTGGGGGGGCTGGACACCTCGGAAACGACAAACATGTATGAAATGTTTTCCGAGTGCGGCGGCGTGGACAGTCTGGATCTCAGCAATTTTGACACGAAAAACGTAACCAACTTTGCAATGATGTTTTACAAGGATTTCGGGCTGAAATCCCTGAACCTGAGCAGCTTTGATACATCTCAGGCGAATAAATTCGACAGCATGTTCTGCCTGTGCACCAACCTGAAAACAATCTATGCTTCTCCTCGGTTTGTTGCAGCAGAGGGAAGCGATAACATTGGCGCTATGTTTAAGCATTGTGATCGGCTACAGGGCGAAAACGGAACCAAATACAGTGCAGCACATGAGAATTGCGACTATGCCTGTATTGATGACGGCGCAAAGCCGGGTTATTTTTCCTCGTGGCTGTCCCTTTCGGACGTGGGAGACTGGAATTATCATATCGATGGAAAATATGTCATCTTTGAAAACTACAAGGGGACGGCAACGACCGTGACCATCCCCGCATCCGTCCGGGACAAAAGCGGCGGATTTATGAAGGTGAGAGTGGCCGGGATCGCCAGAGCCGGCGTCTGCCCGATAAGGAAACTGACCTTTGTAAGGGGAAGTAACGGAGAAGGCGCCAAGGGCGTGGATCCGGCTGTGCTGACAGAAGGCCTCTTTGCGAATTGCGACAAGCTGGAAACGCTGGAGCTTTACGGACTCGACATCTCGGAGATGACGAAGCTGGACTTCATGTTCTACGGCTGCAGGAGCCTGCAGACACTTGACCTTTCGTACTTTAATACGGCGGACATCAAGTCCTTTACGCATATGTTTGACGGCTGCACAGAGCTTCAGACCATCAAGGTGTCCCCTTACTTTACCATGCCGGGACCTCAGGGCGTATTCGGTACGGATATGTTCAGCGGATGCATGAAACTGCAGGGTGGCGCGGGAACGAAAAATACGTCCGCAATAGACCCGATCGACCATGCGAAATATGCGCGTATCGATGGAGGCGCGGCAGAGCCCGGTTTCTTTACCAAACAGGAACTTGTGGAAACCGTCCGCCCCGATTTTGAGATCTCCGATCTGTCCTACCAGTTCATCAATACCTATGGAGACAGGGGACTGAAGTATACGGAGTCCTATTACATTCCGGAGAAACGTTATGAAGAGGTTTTTGGGGATAAGGGCGATTTCATGCATTCCTTCTATAACGATCTGTGGGGCGGCAGCTGCTACGGGCTGTCTTCTTCCAGCGCGCTTCTGAATGTACAGAAGAACGGGGTGAATCTGGAGGATTATGAAAACGATATTTCGAAGGAAAAAGGCGGTCTGGCATATGAAGACCCCGCGAAGACCGTAAATGATTACAAGGTACGTTTGGAAGGCGCGCCGACACCAAATGATGAGAATGCGGCCGAGACGAAGAATGACGAGCTGAAACGCTTTATCGAACAGATGCAGATCTCCCAGTTTGATGTCCGGGTGCAGATCTGTTATCTCTTCAACACCGGGATCAAGGACGCGATGCAGACGCTCGAAGAAGACCCCTTCCCGCCGATCTTCGGGATCTTCGGACCGGAGGGCGGACACGCGGTGCTGGCCTATAAGCTGGAAAAAGTAAGCGACACCGAGATCCATGTCCATATCTACGACAGCAACTGGCCGGATCAGGACCGTTTTATCACGGTAACGAAAAACGGAAACACGTATACCTGGTATTATGATCTCGGGGGAACGGACGGGATCGATGTGGTGCCGAGCATCCTTTGGGGCGACGATCCTGCCAAGGTATCGGACAGCGCCCGGAGAGCGGAGAGTGAAATTACCTTTATTCCTTATGATGTCTATTCCATGGTCTATTTCGACAAGGGATATTATAATGACGCCGACTGGCTGGATGACGAAGAGGATGACGGAAAGTGGACCGAGGAGGATGAGGAACGGTATCTGAACTGGGTCTGGTCTCAGATCGATCAGGAATACTATAACCGTTATCCCTGGACCGAAGAGGAAGAGGCAGACTACCGGGCGAATAAAGACGAATATGATAAAGCGCAGGAGATGGTGGTGGACCCGGCGGATGAATTTACCAATGAAGAGGAAGATATGGTCCATGAGCTGGATGCGTTCAATAAATCCAAGGATATCACCGATACGACATGGGACGATAATACCGAAACGGCCTTTAAGAACGGAACCATCGACGGACAGCCGGTCAGCGATATGCCGACGGCAGAAGAATACAAAGGAAATGAATGGACAAAACTGGATGAGGATCTGAGCAAGCTCTATCCGGCGGCGACGGACAATGCACAGCCGGCGTGGACGGATGACGAGGAAGGCATCTTCAAGGATCTCCCCGAGGTGGCAGATCCCAATGATACGAGCTACACCTGGACGATTGCCGCGACTGACCAGGATCATCCGGCGGATGAAGACCTTCTGAAAGCATGTGGCGTTGCGGCAAGTAAAGACACGAGCTATACCTGGACAGATAAGGCTAAAGATGCGAACCATCCTGCCGATGAAGGCCTGTATAATGATTATGGCGTGGCAATGGACGGACAATACAAATGGGGTACGCTTGACGAACAGACCTATACAGAGTTGGGAGTAGCGTCGAAGGACGATACTTCCGGCAGCTGGGACGGAGCGAAAGAGGGAGAATATCAGACGGCGGTAGATAACGGCGCCACGCTGGACGACCTCAAACAGCAGTTTGGGGTGGATCAGCTTCGTTACCGTATGCGTTACCGTATGAGATATCGTATGCGTTACCGTATGAGATATCGTATGCGTTACCGAATGAGATACCGTATGCGTTATCGTATGAGATATCGTATGCGCTACCGTATGAGATACCGTATGCGTTACCGTATGAGATATCGTATGCGTTACCGTATGAGATACCGTATGCGTTATCGTATGAGATATCGGATGCGTTATCGTATGAGATATCGGATGCGTTATCGTATGAGATATCGGATGCGTTACAGGATGCGTTACCGCATGCGTACCATGCGGGTGGATTCTCCGGATTATACCATCTGTGATTCGAACGGGGAGACGCTTGCGACGGTAGAAAACGGAGAGTTTACTCCGGTGGAGACTGTAGGCGCGGATGGCATGCAGGATGTGACGGCTGTTGAGATCCAGGCTCTGGGCTTCACTCGGGGGAAGGATGGAGATCAGGATACCTCCAAAGGACAGTTTTCTGCAGTGCCTTCAGAGGAAATGGTGGTAAAGAACGATAACGATAACGCTGACGGGATCCATATGCAGACGCTGGACGGAGATCAGTATGTTCAGGTCGACAGTAACACAGCGGACATGGCTTCCCTCTCTGTGGATGCGGAAACCGGGAATGCCCAGGCAGGGGTGTTTGCGGGCGAAGGAGAGACGTTCACCATTTCCATCGGACAAACCGGAGATCCGGCGCAGGGCACCGGAGGAAATCAGGGCGGAGGCATGCAGCCCAGCACATCGCTGGCCAGCGCATTGCAGCCCAGTGGAGAAAATCAGGGCGGAGCCCCGCTGATCACCGTGCAGGGCACCGGTACAAACGAAGGCGGAAAGCAGTCTGTTGAAATGGGGACGGACGAAAACGGGAATACGAGCCTGTCCCTGACGAATGTCAATGCTTCGGAACTTAAGCTGGATGAAAATTCCGATATCAGCAGCCTGCAGGTGGAAGGTGGTACGCTAGAGAACGTGACCGGGAAGCTTACTTCCATTTCCGTGAGCGGCGATACGAATATCAGCAGCCTTAAACTGGAAGGAAATACAACAGGAAAAGACATCAACGAACTGGATATCGTTATGAATCCGATCTCGGCGGTTTATATCGATGATCCCATCGAACCGCAGGTCTTCATCTATGACGGCGCAAAACGCCTGAAAGAAGGAACGGATTATACAGTGATCGTCCAGGTACAGGAAGACGAAAACAAGGCATACATCAAGGTCTTCGGCTTCGGAAGCGATTACAAAGGCGAAAAGACCTTTACAATCAATCTGAAGAATAGGAACGGCGGCGAAGAGAAGCCCAAACCGCAGCCGGATCCTGTCGTGCCGCAGCCGGATCCGAAACCGCAGCCGGATCCTGTCGTGCCGCAGCCGGATCCGAAACCACAGCCGGATCCTGTCGGACCGCAGCCGGATCCGAAACCCGAACCGGAGCCTGCAGATCCTCAGCCGGAACCGGCACCCGAGCCGGAGCCGACTCCGGAACCGATCGTGAATCCCGAAACGGATCCGACCGAAGGGAAGACTCCGGCCACGGAGCCGAAGATCGATACAGTGACAAATGACGATGGGTCGGTTACCGAGGTAAGCACGGTGACGAATACAGACGGCTCCAAGACCACGACCGAGAAGACCGAAGGGGCGGACGGAAACACGACGGAAAAGGTCACGGTGACTGAGGAGAACGGTGACTTTAAGGAACGTGTCGTGGAAACGGATGCGGATGGAAACGTGAGCGTAGAGGTTTCCTCGAAGAAGACCGATGAGGAAACGAAGGTCGTGACCGAAACGAAGGAAACCGCGGGAAGTGATGGCTCTACTACCACGTACGAGAAGGTGACAAAGCCCGGCGGAGATTATTCAGAATCTTATGTTGCATTGGATCCGGAGGGGAATCCGACGGAAACCAGAGAGACCAGCCGGGAGACGGATGCAGAGAAAACGGTCACCGAGAAATCGAGAGTTGAGAATGCGGATGGGATCCTCGAAAAGGAGAGCGTGACGAAAGAGGACGGCTCCGGATCGATCAGCGAGACCAAGACCGTCGGCGATACCGTAAGCGGCTCCACCGTTACACTGGGAACGGAAGGGAAGGTTGAAAAGATCAACACCCTGGAGCAGGCAGGCGAAGAGAAGAATACCGTCGAGTATAAGGTGGGCGAGCAGGGAAGCTTGATCCTTCAGAAGGTGGAAACGACAGGATCTGAGGTGGTCATTCCCGCTGAGGTCCCGGCAGCGGACGGAAATGTTTATGTTGTGACCGCGATCGGGAAAAATGTTCTGAAGGAGTGTGAAGGCGTCACACAGCTAGTGCTTCCCGAAACCGCAAAGAAGATCCTGCCGAAGGCTCTGAAAAATGAGAAGGACCTTCGGGATATGACCGTTACCGCCGGTATGAAATTAGGCAACAATTCCTTAAAGGGAACAAGTTCGAAGCTCACAGTATGGGTGGACGGCTCCAAAAACGATGTGAAAGCTGTCCGAAAACAAATGGGTAAAGCCGGAAACTCGAAAGCAAGAGTGAGACGGTTAAAAACAAATTGACGATCAGCCCCTTGGTGCGTTTTTACGCAGCAGGGGGTTTCGCATACTTGCAATTTGCAACGTGGATTGAAAAAATGGAACTTTACAGGTGGGACATTTTTGGGGAATAAGAGTACGCACTCCGTCAGGAGATTCGTATAAAAGTATGAACATAATTTTGATACTGTGCATAGATGATTTAACGAGGGGAAAATTATGAGGAAAGCAGGGAAGAAGAAAATTGTTTCGTGGGCGCTGATCAGTGCACTGGTGTTTTCAGCTTGTCCGGACATTAATTTCGAGCAGAACCCGGATGGGAGTGTTTCCGTTGACGTGGAAGAATACGCGCCGGAAGTCGTGAGGGCGGAGGAGACGGAGCCTCACGTTACGACGGCGGCGGACTGGAATGAGGCTGCTGTAAAGGATGGCAAGATCTGCCTGAAAGGATACGAGGGTACGGCAACCACTATCCGGATTCCGGCTACTATGAGCCTGGAAGAGGGAGGAGACCCGATTCCGGTGGAATTGGAAAGACTGCGAGAGTACACGGATGAAAATACGGCGACTTCCCTTGTGTCCATAACTATTGAACCAGGGGTACTTCTTGATGTGGATCTGGCTGCAGAGTCTATGCCAAATCCATATCAGTTTAACCAGTTGACTAATTTAAAAGAATTGCATGCCGCTGGTGTCATTCTCACGAATACCAGTTCGACCAATCTCAGTTTGGCAAACCTCTTTTACGGTTGTTCTTCCTTGAAAACAGTAGATCTTTCCGGATGGAACGTAGAGAATGTCGGAAATACAGCCCGTATGTTCTATAATTGCAGCAGCCTCGAAAACATTTATGCGGACTGGTCTCTTCCGGATTTTGAATCATCGCAATCCGGAGAGGAAATGTTTTATGGTTGCACGAAATTGAAGGGATATCTGACGGAATATGATGAGAGTCATACGAATGAAGAGTACGCCAGGATTGACAGCCCGGAGGGACAAAATCCACAGCCGGGGTATTTTAAGGTATTCACTAAATGTGATGACTGGCAGGGGGTTTGGGTAGATGATGGCTGCATTATCCTGTCATGCTATAAAGGGACAAGCACAAGGATCTCGATCCCTGCAAGGATGTCCTATGAAGGAACTACTTATCCTGTGAAATTGGGCCAAGTTGCAAATAATGGGATTTGTGCGCTGGTCTCTCTGACCGTTGAGGAAGGAGTTGGGGCGATAGATATCGACGATAATGTGGCCGGCATATTTCAAGGCTGCAGCAGTCTTCAGCATGTGGATCTTTCCGGACTTAATACTTTCGGAATGACGTCAATGAGCAACATGTTCGATTACTGCTCAAACCTGAAAGAATTGGATCTTAGCTCTTTTAATACCACGGGCGTTACCAAATTCGACAATATGTTCTACATGTGCTCAGGGTTAGAGAAGATATATGTATCGGATAGTTTTGTTGTTCGGGAGGACAGTACTACAACCGACATGTTCGGCAACTGCTCTTCAAAGCTTGTAGGCGGGGCCGGTACAGTGTGGAGCGCGGAGTATACGGACGGAACCTATGCCCGCATCGACAGGGGAGAAACTGCACCGGGATATTTCACAGCCAAAGGGAATACTTCCGATCCGGAACCGGAGGTAATAGAAGGCCTTGAAGGCTGGGAGTATGATCTGAATAAAACAGATCATACGGTTACACTGATGGGTTATTATGGTGCATTGGAGGCGATCATAATCCCTTCCAGTGTTTGGGTTAATGATGCAGAATACGCTGTGCAACTGGCCTATGTCGGAAATAATTCACTTACGTCCATTATCATTCAGGATAATGTTAAGGGTGTAAACTATGAGGGTCAAGAGCAGGGGTTTGGAATGTTTGCGGGCTGCGGCAACCTGATATCACTGGATCTCGAAGGTCTGGACACATCTGAAATGACAAGCATGCAAAGCATGTTCTATCAATGCGAGAACCTGGTTTCTTTGGATCTTTCATGTTTTGACACGCGAAATGTGGAGAACATGAGTTGGATGTTTATGAACTGCGGTAAGTTGGAAACAGTTCATCTCGGCAGTTTTAATACAACAAATGTAGGAAACTTTGTTGATATGTTTGCCTGGGACGATGCTCTTGAGACGATATATACCTCAAATGCGTTTGTTACGACCGGGGCGGGAGAATATGGCACGAGCAACTGGCAAACAAAGACAGCTGAAATGTTCAGAGGCGCCGATCTTATTACGGGTGGAAACGGGACATTAATGGATTACTCCAAAATAGACGGTGAATATGCTCGCATTGATAAACCGGGGACGCCGGGGTACTTTACGGACAGCTCGTTAGCGCCCCATACGACCACGCAGGCGGATTGGGATAATCTTTCCACGGATTTGGATGAAAATGGTCGCAAATATGTCTGTGTAGACATTGATCAGTATATCGGCGGGGATACTCGCATATCGATTCCGGCTTATATGAAGGTCAAACTGGATGATGATGATACGGAGGAAAGACTTCCAGTCTATTTGTACGACAGCGGATCTACAAGTGCTACAGCAGCGAGGATGGCGCTTGTTTCCATTATGGTAGAAAAGGGAGCGAAAATTGACGGCAGAG
>JAEESA010000140.1 GCA_016286115.1 Lachnospiraceae bacterium | reverse complement strand
ATTATTTCGGGGTGCTTTCGGACGCCTGCGAGGATTGCGGCGTGCCCTACGTGGTCTGGACTTGCGACAGCTGCCTCATCAGCATGAGCCACCGGAGCATCACGAATTCCTGCAACCGCCTGTTTTTCTTCGATAAAGGGGATATGGAGCGGGTACGGCTTTATGGAGCGCCGTTTTTAAGGCATCTTCCGCTCGGAACCGATCCTGTGCGAAGCAGCGAAATGCTGAAAGGCACGCCTGCAGACCGGCTTTCCGAGGTCGCTTTCATTGGCAGCCTGTATGAAAAAAATACGTATGACGAGCTGGAGGGGCAGATGGACGATTACCTGAAGGGGTATCTGGATGCGGCCATCGAAGCCCAGCTGGCGGTCAGCGGAGGGAATCTTTTCGATGTGCTGCTGACACCGGACATCCTCTTTCGGATCGGGGAGATCTTTACGCTGGAGAAAACGGAAGGGTCGTTTTCGGACTTGGCGCTGGTCTTTTCATCGACGGTGCTTGGCTTCAAGGCGGCTTCGGAGATGAGGATCCGCGCTTTATCGGCTCTATCCGCGCGGTTTGACACCGTCCTTTACAGCAACAGCCCTGCCGAAGGGCTTCCGATCCGCCGCCTCCCGTCGGTCGACTATTGGACGAAAGCGCCGGAGGTTTTCCGCCGGAGCGCCGTCAATCTGAATTTTACGATCCCGAATATCCGCACCGGCCTTCCTCTTCGGATCTATGATGTCCTTGCGGCGAGGGGGTTTCTCATGACCGACTACCGGGCGGAGCTTGCGGAGCAGTTTGAGATCGGAAAAGAGCTTGTTTGCTTTGAATCCATTCCGGAGCTGGAGGAGAAATGCGCCTATTACCTGAAACACGAGGAAGAGAGAAAGAAGATCGCAGAGAACGGGTATGAAAGGGTGAATAAAGACCACCGGATCGGAAAAAGGCTGGAGGTTCTGTTAAGGGAATTATCTATATAAGAAAGAATTCGTAAAAAACAAAAAAGGAAAGCGTCCGGATCTTTTGATCCTTCGGAAAACGCTTTCCTTTTTATAATCCCTTATCCAGCATCATGCCCGAATACATCGAGGAGATGTAGGGAGTGCCGAGGTTCTTGCCGGGGTTCTTGTAAGCAACGACCACCTTGTCCACATAGTTCATGGGATCGATGGAGGCCTTGTCGGCCCGGACGCCGAGCGCTTCTTTGAAGCGGTTCAGTGTCTGGAACGCCTGATCGGCCTGATCGCTGTTCACGATCTCTTTCAGTTTATCCCGGTCGATCGAGATGAGGTTGTCCTCTCCGACCGTAAGCCCGATGTTCTCAAAGTCGGGAGAGAATTTCCTGCCCACATTGGCGATGTCGGCGATGAGCTTGCTGCTCTGCTGCTCGGTGCCCTGATAGTTTTTGGCCATCTTCAGGATCCCGTTGTAGGAGTCCGTCAGCTTCTGGATGTTATCCGCCACGGCATCCGCAGAGGCTTTGAAGCCGATCGTTGCCGGCTGGCCCGGAGGACTGGTCCCCTTCAGGTTCACCTCGAAGGCGTTGTTGATCGTAAAGGTGTTCGCATAGGAGGAACGTTCTTTTCCGTTCAGCAGGAACACGGAGTTTGCTGCCTCGGATTCCACATTCTGTATGCCGAGCTCTTCCAAAGCCTTTATGGAGGAGGGGCTTCCCTGCGGAGAGATATGGAAGAGCCGTTCCTCTCCTTCATTCAGCCCGGTCCGCCGCGATTCGATCCGAAGAGCCGTCGTGTCTTTTTCTCCATCGACCACATCCGCGTGCAGCCCGATGTTTGCGTTGTTGATCAGTCTCGCCAGCTTCTGCTGGACGGATTTATTGTCGTCATCATTTCCTACGGTAAACTGGAACTCATAGGAATTTGAAGATGTAGACAGATCGAAGTTGTAGGAGCCGGGGGCGAGGTTCTTTCCGTCCGAACGAAGGAACGTGCCCATATTCACCTGCGGCTTTGCCAGAGACTTCACTTCCATCTGGAAGCTCTGCGTATTTTCGTTCTCGCCGCCGTTTCCGATATATTCTACTGAAACCACATCCTCCTGATCGGTCACGGCCACGCGTTTTTTGAAGAGGTTCGCGATATCTTCGCCTTCTTCGGAGAGGGAGGCGATCACGTTCTTGATCTGCCGGGCGCTCTCTTTGATATCGATGGCAAACTTTTTAACATCCCCGTCGTCGTCCTTCAATTTGTACAGAGGGGATTCCTTGTTGGATTTCAGTATGTTATTATAAGTATTACGGAGATCGCTTTTTTTGTGCGAATCGTAACGGGACATATGAGTGTTCCCGTACGTCGTAAGATAATACTGATAGACAGAATCGATAGCTGCCATAAAAACATCCCCTCCTTTCTTCCATGAAATCGTATCAAAGCCCGTATTTTCGGCATCTTGCCAAGGCAACTGATACGTCGGGGTATACTAAGTCCATTTAAGTAAATACAGTATAGCAAGATTTTTCGCATTTGTCACGCATAAATTCAATATTTTCGTGAAAAATACACACAAAATTTGAGCTAAGTTTTCAGACAAAAGCACGGAAGATGATAAAAAATTCGAAACATTTTATTTTCTATAATAATGCAACCCGCAAAGAAGCATGTGAAGATGATAAAAAATCTAAGAAATTTCGGGGAAAAGGAATTGACGAAGGCAAAAAGATATGCTATAGTAAGCGAGCTTACTGAAATTTGGGCGTTTTTTTTATGCCTGAATATATCGGATTTTTTAAGGATACGGAGGTGGAAATCGTGCGTACGAAGATTACCCTTGCCTGCACAGAATGCAAGCGGCGTAACTATAATCTGACCAAGGATAAAAAGACGCATCCTGATCGAATGGAGACAAAGAAATACTGCAGATTTTGTAAGTCGCATACTATGCACAAGGAAACTAAGTAAAAGGATAGTGAATTATGGCTGATACCAAACAGAAGGAAAAGCCCGCAAAACCCAGCTGGGGTCAGGGGCTGAAAGAAGAATTCGGAAAGATCATCTGGCCGACGAAGGAAGCTGTCGCGAAACAGACCTTTGCCGTTACCGTGATCTCCATCGTGGTAGGCCTTCTCATCGCCATGCTGGACGCCGTGATCCAATTAGGCATAAATGGCCTGATCAGTATCGGTGGTTGAGTTAAGCGGAGGTATGGGAAGATATGGCTGAAGCGCACTGGTATGTTGCCCATACTTATTCGGGATATGAGAATAAGGTAAAGGCAAATATTGAAAAGGCGATCGAAAAACGTAGTGATCTGCAGGAGGCTATCCTGGAAGTTCGCGTTCCCATGCAGGACACGGTGGAAATAAAGAATGGCGCCAGAAAGAATGTGTCAAAGAAGCTGTTCCCCGGCTATGTTCTCATTAATATGGTAATGAACGACGAAACCTGGTATGTCGTGAGAAATACCAGAGGAGTGACGGGATTTGTAGGGCCGGGAAGTAAACCGGTGCCCCTGACGGATACGGAAATGCGAACCCTTGGGATCCGCACGGACAATATCGTTGTGGATTATGAAGAGGGAGACACGGTGGTTGTTCTTGCAGGTGTCTGGAAAGATACGGTCGGCGTGATCAAACAGATGAACACCAACAAGCAGGTGGTCACCATTAATGTGGATCTGTTCGGAAGAGAGACTCCGGTGGAGGTTTCTTTTGCGGACATCAAGAAACAGGATTGAAAAAAATTGCCCGAAGTGTAAGTGACTGAGGGAATACAGTAAAGAGAGGAAAAGAAAATGGCTAAGAAAGTAGAAGGCTATATCAAACTTCAGATTCCCGCCGGCAAGGCGACGCCGGCTCCCCCGGTAGGTCCTGCACTCGGACAGCATGGGGTAAATATCGTAGAGTTTACCAAGCAGTTCAACGCGAAGACGGCGGAAATGGGCGACACCATCATCCCCGTTGTGATCACGGTGTATGCAGACCGGAGCTTCAGCTTCATTACGAAGACTCCGCCGGCAGCAGTGCTGATCAAGAAGGCCTGCAAGATCGACAAGGCCTCCGGTGAACCGAATAAAAAGAAAGTGGCAAAGATCTCTAAGGCGGACATTCAGCAGATCGCTGAGACCAAAATGCCCGACTTAAACGCTGCTTCTCTCGAAGCCGCCATGAGCATGATCGCCGGTACGGCGCGGAGCATGGGTGTCGAAGTAGAAGCTTAAATTCCGACATTTCGTGACGCCGGGCGAAAGGCAGGCGGCATGCATGTGGAGCGGAACGTCTCTTAGAGAACAAATTGGGAGGATTTTATAAATCCGTCTGTACCAAAGGAGGTAAGAAATGAAAAGAGGAAAGAAGTATCAGGAAGCTGCCAAGCAGATCGAACGGCAGAAACAGTACGATCCCGAAGAGGCCATCGCACTGGTGAAAAAGGTATCCTTCGCGGGCTTTGATGAGACCGTTGAAGCGCATATCCGTACCGGCTGCGACGGAAGACATGCGGATCAGCAGGTGCGTGGCGCGGTTGTGCTGCCCCACGGAACAGGTAAGACCGTTCGCGTGCTGGTCTTCGCGAAGGGCACAAAGCTCGACGAAGCGCAGGCAGCAGGCGCGGATCATGTGGGTGGCGATGAGCTGATCCCGAAGATCCAGAATGAAGGATGGCTTGACTTTGATGTTGTTGTGGCAACGCCGGATATGATGGGCGTGGTCGGACGTCTCGGTAAGGTGCTGGGTCCGAAAGGCCTTATGCCGAACCCGAAGGCCGGTACCGTCACAATGGATGTGGCCAAGGCGATCCAGGATATCAAAGCCGGTAAGATCGAGTACCGTCTGGACAAGGCAAACATCATCCATGTCCCGGTGGGAAAGGTTTCCTTTGAAGAAAATGCGCTGAAAGAGAATCTGGATGCGCTGATGGGCGCCATTATCAAGGCAAAGCCCGCTGCACTTAAGGGCCAGTACATCAAGAGCATCACGATCGCTCCGACGATGGGCCCCGGCGTAAAGCTGAACGTCCAGAAATTTGCGTAAACCTATATAAAAATAGAAAAGATCCGAAGACAGCAGGGGTTGAGAGACTTAATAGCGCTTGCGCACCCAGCCGAGGAAGCTTAGTGACCGAAGAGCCGCATTTTGCGCGGCCCGATCCTGATTGGTTTGTAAGAGCCTCCCTGTCTTTGACGCAGAGAGGCTTTTTCATTAAAGAATAAAAAAGGAGGTAAAATTCGTGGCAAAAGTTGAACTGAAGGCACCGATCGTAAAAGAAATCGCGGAAAATCTGAAGGATGCCCAGTCGGTTGTCGTCGTGAAGTATCTGGGCCTTACCGTGGCGCAGGATACCGCAATGCGGCGGGCTTTGCGTGAAGCCGATGTGATCTATAAAGTATATAAGAACACAATGGTGCAAAGAGCCGTGGAAGGCACCGAGTATGAAGCGCTGAAGGATGTGCTGGACGGCCCCAATGCGTTTGCGATCTCCAAGACGGATGCGACAGCACCGGCAAGGATCCTCGCCAAATTCGCAAAGACGGCTCCGAGCCTGGAATTCAGGGCAGGTATCGTGGAGGGTTCTTTCTATGATGCAGCCGGCATGCAGCAGATCGCACAGGTTCCGGCCAGAGAAGAGCTTATCAGCAAACTTCTTGGCAGCCTGCAGTCGCCTGTTACCAATCTGGCCAGAGTCCTGAACCAGATCGCGGAGAAGGGCGGCGGAAACGCAGCGGCAGACGCGGCTCCGGCGAAAGAAGAAGCGCCGGCTGAGGCGGAAGCACCTGCGGAAGCAGCACCGGAAACTCCGGCCGAAGCACCGGCCGAAACAGAAACAGCTCCCGCAGCCGAATAAATGGCAGCAGAGCAGGCAGACAGCAATGAACAATGAAGATGAATAAGGAGGAAAAATAGCAATGGCTAAGTTGTCCAAAGAAGAATTTATTGAAATGATCAAGGAATACAGCGTGCTCGAGCTGAATGAGATCGTGAAGGCATGCGAGGAAGAGTTTGGCGTTTCTGCAGCAGCAGGTGTTGTTGTAGCAGCTGCCGGCGGTGATGCAGCCGCTGCAGAGGAGAAAGACTCCTTTGATGTTGAGCTGACTGAGGTTGGCGCAGAGAAGATCAAGGTCATCAAGGTTGTCCGCGAGATCACCGGTCTCGGCCTGAAGGAAGCCAAGGAACTCGTAGAGAGCGCTCCGAAGGTCGTGAAGGAAGGCGCCGACAAGGCTTCTGCAGAAGAAGTAAAGGCAAAGCTGGAAGAGGTCGGAGCAAAGATCACTCTGAAGTAAGAAAAAAGAATAATATTTTTCTTGACATTGAAAAAAGGGCGTGGTATACTCATGTTTGCTTTATTGCGATATGAGGGGTACTATGCCCTTTTTCGGTGCAATCCCCTTATCTAATGAAGTTATGGGACTTGTACAATTTCAGAGAGGTGAAACGTCGAATGGAAAAGAACAGGATACGTCCGGTCAAGGCCGGCAAAGGAATCCGCATGAGTTATTCCAGACAGAAAGAAGTTCTCGCCATGCCGAACCTGATAGAGGTCCAGAAAGACTCCTATCGTTGGTTTTTGGACGAGGGACTTCGGGAAGTGTTTAGGGATATCTCGCCGATCAAGGATTACAATGGCCGCTTAAGCCTTGATTTTGTCGATTTTATGCTTTGTGAGGATGATGTAAAGTATTCCATCATGGAGTGTAAGCAGCGGGATGCGACGTATGCTGCGCCGTTAAAGGTAAAGGTCCGGCTCTATAACAGTGAGACAGGCGAGTTCAACGAGCATGAGATCTTTATGGGAGATCTCCCGCTGATGACCGAAACAGGTACCTTTGTTATCAACGGAGCAGAGCGTGTTATCGTAAGCCAGTTGGTCCGTTCTCCCGGGATCTATTATGATATCGCACATGATAAGGTTGGGAAACAGCTCTTTTCGTGTACCGTGATCCCGAACAGAGGAGCCTGGCTTGAATATGAAACGGATTCCAACGACGTTTTTTATGTTCGTGTGGATAGAACCCGGAAAGTGCCGATCACAGTACTGATCCGGGCTCTTAGTCGTGAACTTGGTTCGAACCAGAAGATCATTGAGAAGTTCGGGGAAGAACCGAAGATCATGGCCAGTATCGCAAAGGATCCCGCCATTACCGAAAAGGAGCCGAACGGTTCCTATGAGGCAGGTCTTTTGGAGCTTTATAAAAAGATCCGGCCCGGTGAGCCGCTGACGGTGGAAAGCGCCGAGCAGCTCATCCATGCGATGTTCTTTGACTCCAGAAGGTATGATCTGGCGAAAGTCGGCCGTTATAAATTCAACAAAAAACTGCATTTTAGAAATCGGATCGCCGGAGAAGTCCTGGCGGAAGATGTTGTGGATGAAGAGACCGGTGAAGTGTTCCCCGCAGGGACCAAGCTGACACGGGAAACCGCCGAACAGATTCAGAATGCGGGTGTTCCGTATGTCTATATCACTAAAGATGACCGCACCATCAAGGTTCTCTCCTCCATGATGGTGGATATCCGCAATTTCCTTCCGAAGGTGAAGGACCCGAAGAAGGAGCTGGGGATCGGTGAACTTGTGTATTACCCGGTGCTGCAGGATATTCTGGCGGAGTCCAAAGAAAAGAACTGGAAGGAAGCGGAGCTGTATGAGGAGATCCGTAAGAATGTCGCGGAACTGATCCCGAAGCATATCACGGAAGACGATATTTACGCTTCCATCAATTACAATATGCATCTGGAATGGGAGATCGGAAATAAAGACGATATCGACCATTTGGGGAACCGCCGGATCCGCGCTGTGGGAGAGCTTCTGCAGAATCAGTACAGGATCGGTCTTTCCAGAATGGAGCGTGTGGTCAGGGAACGTATGACGACACAGGATATGGAAGGGATCTCGCCGCAGTCGCTGATCAATATCAAGCCTGTAACGGCATCAGTGAAGGAGTTCTTCGGTTCTTCACAGCTTTCCCAGTTCATGGATCAGAACAACCCGCTGGGCGAGCTGACACATAAGAGAAGGCTTTCTGCCCTCGGCCCCGGTGGTCTTTCCAGAGACCGCGCCGGTTTCGAGGTTCGTGACGTGCATTATTCGCATTATGGGCGGATGTGCCCGATCGAGACTCCCGAAGGTCCGAACATCGGTTTGATCAACTCGCTGGCCTGTTATGCGAGGATCAATGAATACGGTTTCGTGGAAGCTCCGTATCGGAAGATCGACAAGAGCGATCCGGAAAACCCGGTCGTGACCAGAGAAGTGGTCTATATGACCGCGGATGAAGAAGATAATTACTATGTGGCCCAGGCGAATGAGAAGCTGGATGAAAAGGGGCATTTTGTCCGGAATAATGTTTCCGGGCGGCATAGAGAGGAAACG
>JAEESA010000139.1 GCA_016286115.1 Lachnospiraceae bacterium | reverse complement strand
GAACAGGAACACCATATCAAAGGCTTGATGACCGTTTCTTCGGATCTTCCGGAGCTGATCGCGCATTACCGGAGGACGGTTTCGATCGTGCTGAATCCGTCACCCGACGCCTCAGAACGGGCGTATCTGAAGGGAAAAAACGTGTCGGAGGCGATGAAGGAATTTATCCGGAGAAACGAGAAGACAGGGTAAAATTAAAGTTTTTATAGAAAATGCCGATATAATAGTATAAAATTGTATTTAAAAGGAGAAGTGAAATGTCCGATAACAGAAATGAACAGATAGAGGCTTTGCAGGCATTATTGGAGTATAATCCGCGGCTGATCCACGGGATGCAGGCTGTGACAGTGGAATTGGAGGGGAACAGAAAACCGGATACGGATGAATTCCTGAAGGCCGTGATCAACGGAATGAACTGGGAGATCCAGATCGTGAACGGCACGAAAGAAGTGATCGATGAGCAGGACGTTGCTATTGACCGGCAGACAATGAACGAGTCGTTCAAGGAATTCAGCGATGCATATGCGAGAAAGGACGATTACGCGATGGCAGTTCTGTTTTTCCAGAAGCTGATCCCGTTTTTTGAAACGTTCGAAAAGGCTGCCAGAAACGTAGTAGAAGAGTAAAAAATGGACGAGAATGAAAAGAGACGCCGCCGCCGGGAGATGAGAACCGCCCGGCGAGCGGTATTTGTTGTATTGGCAACAATGATCATGATGGTTGTCGTCGTGATCATTTCCACTATAGTGGTGAATGTGCGGCAGAACAATCTGCTGAAAAAGATGGAAACTCTGGAATACCGGCTCGCGCAGTTGGAAGAAAAACAGAGCCAAATGACAGTAAATGTGGAACCGGAGCCGGCGTTGCCGGAGAATGAACCGGTCGTTCCCGAAACAGAGGTGAAGGAAGAGCCCGCCGAAACAGAGGAAACCATCGCGACGGAAGAAACGGAGGTTGAGACCGAAGAAACGGAAACGGAGGAGGAGTATTCTCCGGACACTGTGAACTATCTTGCGATCGGCAACAGCATCACGCGCCATCAGCTCAGCGATTACTGGTGGGGTGACTGGGGAATGGCGGCGTCCACCGAGGAAAATGATTATTTCCATCTTGTGAAACAGAAACTGAAGGAGAAGCACGGAAAGGTTTCCGCCAAATCCTTTAATTTCTATGCATGGGAACCGCAGGCCGCAGACCGGGCGGAGGCGCTGATGCTTCTGGACAACTACCTCTCCGAGGACCTGGATTACGTCAGCATCCAGTTGGGAGAAAACGTGTCCGATACGACGACGTTTGAGGGCGACTTTGATGAACTGGTGCGCTACATTCAGACCCGCGCGCCGAAGGCAAAGATCGTCATCATCGGAAACTTCTGGACTGACAATACGGTGGATGAGCTGAAGATGCGCGTCGCGATCCGCTACAGTCTCCCCTGCATCGATCTCGCGGAGATCCGGGACAATGCGGCGTATCAGTGCGGCATGGGAACCGTGGTATATGATGCCGCGGGCAATCCCCATCAGGTGACCCACGAAGGAACGGCCAAGCATCCCAACGACGCGGCCATGGCCTACATCGCGGACAAGGTCTTTGCTGCGATGGAAACCTTTGACCCGGCGGCCGCGCAGGCTGCATTAGCGCCGGCAGCGTGAGAAGTATGAAGAAAAACGAACGGATCATGAAAATTATAGAGCGGCTGGATAAGGAGTACGGGACGGAGGCGATCTGCTATCTCGTCCATGAAGAGCCTTACCAGCTGCTCTTTGCTACCATTCTTTCCGCGCAATGCACGGACGAGCGGGTAAATCAGGTGACAAAAGACCTGTTTCAAAAGTATCCCGACCTTCATGCCTTTGCTGCGGCAGACCTGAAGGAAATGGAACAGGACATCCATTCTACCGGGTTTTACCACAACAAGGCGAAAAATCTGATCCTGTGCGCAAGGAAGCTGGAAACGGAGTTTGGCGGAGAGGTTCCGAAAACCATAGAAGAGCTGACTTCTCTTCCCGGCGTGGGGAGAAAGACGGCGAATGTGATCCGTGGGAATATCTTTGGAGAACCCAGCATTGTTGTGGATACGCATGTGAAAAGGATATCGAAGAGACTGGGATTGACAAAAAAGGACGATCCGACAGAAGTGGAGTTTGACCTGTATAAAGCGCTGCCAAAGGATCACTGGATCCTCTGGAATATGCACATCATCACCCTGGGGCGGACGATCTGTATGTCCCGCTCGCCCAAATGCGCCGAGTGCTTTTTAAGTGATCTCTGTCCCTCCTGCCGTCTCTGAAACCTGCGGAGTGAGGGCTTTCAAAACGGTATCCCGCGCATAGCCCGTCAGATTTTTTTCAGCCATGGCCTTCAGCCCCTCCACACGGTGGGGGCTGTTTTCTTCCTGATAAAGCTGGCCGAGAAGCGTGTAATTTTCCATGAGATCCGTGGGCATCATGACGCCCTTCTCCAGAACGGCGATGGCTTCGGTTCGTTTCTCTTTCTCCAGAAGCAGTTTTGCGTAGGAAAGGAGGGCGGATTCGAGCGCAGAGTAATTGTCGCCGTAGACGGTGAGCTGCTCGAGGTTCTGCGGCCCATAGCTCATCTTCAGGTCCGTATTGGACAAGCCGTTCAGATTCATCATTTTTTCATGGGAAAGGGTGAGGATCCGGTCATAGCTTTCCATGAGCTCCGCGTCTTCGGGGAAACGGGGAAGGGAGTCTGCCTGAAAGGTGAAGCCGGGGATCTGAGACAGATCGGCCCGCCGTGTGTTGTTGGCCTCGTTTTCTCGGTCCCAAAAGGCTCGGAACCTTTGCTCCTGCGCCCGGGTGGACCGGCCTCTTAAAATGGCCAGCACGACTATGAAGATCATAAATGCAGTCAAAAATGGAAACATGGTAGTTACAATATACTAAAATATCGCGTTTCCCGTCAATGATATTCGTGATTTTATGCCTTGAAAAACCCTCGCTGAATGATAAAATACTTAATAATAGGTAGAAGGTCGAAGAAGAGGAAAAGGTGAAGAGATGAGAAAAAAGATGTTGACCGGCCTGGCGCTGGTTTTTTTGTTTTTTATGGCGATCACGCTGCAGAGCAGTGAAGAAACGGGAGCGGCCGCGCTCGCCGGTCTTACGAAGGCGGCAAATTCTTCCTTTGATGTGATCGCTCCGAATGTGATGATCGGCGGCGTGGACTGCGGCGGAATGACGCAGAAGGAAGCGGAAGCCGCGGTGCGGGAGCGGGTGAAGGAGCTCCAGAACACGAATTTTGTGCTGAAGGCCGGTGAGAAAACGCTTTCCGCCTGCGCAATGGATTTCGGTCTGAACTGGAAAAACACCGGCGTTGTTTCCGATGCCGTGCTTGTGGGAAAATCAGGAAACCTCCTGACCCGGTATAAAAACAAAAAGGATCTGGAAAAGAGCGGAAAGCAGTATGATCTGCTCCTGACCGTAGATGACACGGAAACCGCGGCGTTTCTGAATGCAAACGCGGATGCGATGGTGGTCAAGGCGGAAAACGCCGGCCTGATCCGGACCTCGGACGGATTTGAGGTGACCGGGGGCCTGCCGGGACAGACGCTGGATGTGAGCGCCTCTACGGATCTGATCCGGAAATTTATCGAAACCGAGTGGAACGGAGCGGACGCGGAGATCACTCTGGCAACGACGGAAACGCCTCCTGCAGGAACAAGGGAACAGCTCCTTCTCGTGAAGGATGTGCTCGGTTCCTTCCATACGGATTACAGCAGCAGTTCCGCATCACGCGCCTTTAACGTGGAACACGCCTGCGCCTTTATTAACGGGAATGTGGTTTATCCCGGAGAAGAATTCTCCGTTTACGATACGATCGGGCCGACCGATGAGACCAACGGGTATGAGCTCGCCGGCGCCTATGAGAACGGCCAGACCGTGCAGGCATACGGCGGCGGTGTGTGCCAGGTTTCTTCCACGCTTTACAACGCGGTGCTGAACGCGGAGCTGGAGGTCGTGAAGAGATCTCCCCACTCCATGCTCGTATCGTACGTGCAGCCGGCCAGGGACGCCGCGATCGCCGGCGACTATAAGAACTTTATCTTCCGCAACAATACGGATGCGCCGATCTATATCGAAGGGTACACCGAAGGACGGCAGATCTACTTTACGATCTTCGGCCATGAAACAAGGCCGGCGAACAGGACGATCTCCTTTGAATCGGTGACTACGGCGGATATCCCGCAGCCTGTTACCTGCACGCCCTGTGCGGAACCCATCGGTTATGTCTCGACGACTTCGGGCGGGCATGCCGGCAAAGAGGCGGAGCTTTGGAAGATCATCTATGAAGACGGCGTGGAAGTGGATCGTGTGTTGGTCAATAAGAGCAGTTACCGGAGCACGCCAAAGACCGTGATGGTCGGAACCGCGACCTCCAATCCGGAAGCAGCCAACGCGATGGGTGCCGCTTTCGCGACCGGCAGCTATGATGCGATCATGGCAGCAGTGAACCAGTGGGCGGGCGCGCCGGCCGGACCTTCTCCGGAAGAGCTCGCCGCGCAGCAGGCTGCCGCTGAACAGCAGGCTGCCGCAGAAGCTGCGATGGCTGCCGAGATGGCCGCCGCACAGGCTTCCATGGCGCAGTAAAAGGAGCATGCATGAGAGAGAAAATATTAACCTTTATCGAAAAGAACAGCCGTATCGATCTTTCTGATCTCGCCATTATGCTTGGCGTGGACGAAGCCTCGGTATTAAACGAGATGGAAGCCATGGAACAGGAACGGATCATCTGCGGCTATCATACGATCATCGATTGGGACAAGACCGGCGTGGAAAAGGTCTCCGCCCTGATCGAGGTCCGGGTGACGCCCCAGAGAGGCCAGGGCTTTGACCATGTGGCAGAGCGGATCGTAAATTATCCGGAGGTGAATTCGGTATATCTCATCTCCGGCGGCTTTGATCTGATGGTGACGATCGAAGGCAAGACCCTGCGTGAGGTTTCCCTGTTTGTGTCAGAGAAGCTGGCCACGCTGGAATCCGTGCTTTCCACCAAAACGAACTTTATTTTGAAAAAGTACAAGGATCACGGCACGGTCACAGCGGAAACCGGAAAGGATGAAAGGCAGATCGTCAGCCTATGAGAGATCCCCTGAACAAAGTGATCACAAAAATCGAGCCTTCCGGCATCCGAAAGTTCTTCGACATAGTCGTGGAAATGAAAGACGCGATTTCTTTAGGCGTCGGCGAGCCGGATTTTGATACGCCCTGGTTTATCCGGGACGAAGGAATATACTCCCTTGAAAAAGGGAGGACTTTTTATACCTCAAATTCCGGACTGAAGGAGCTGAAGAAGGAGATCAGCCTGTATCTTTCGAGGCGCTTTAAGACCGAATACGATCCGGAGCATGAAGTGATCGTGACGGTCGGCGGGAGTGAAGCCATTGATCTGGCCCTTCGCGCCATGCTGGATGCGGGGGATGAAGTCCTGATCCCGCAGCCGAGTTACGTTTCTTACCTTCCCTGCACGATCCTCGCCGGCGGAAAACCGGTGCCGATCCCGCTTTCCAGCAAAAATGAGTTTCGCCTTACGGCGGAGGAACTGACGGCAGCCTGTACAGAACGTACGAAGGTGCTTGTTCTTCCGTTCCCGAACAACCCGACGGGGGCGGTGATGGAGGAAGAGGACTTAAAGGCGCTGGCGAAGGTCGTGGAAGAAAAGGATCTTTTTGTGATCAGCGACGAGATCTACAGCGAACTTACCTACACCGGCAAAAACCATGTATCCTTTGCTTCTCTTCCCGGAATGTGGGAACGCACGATCACGATCAACGGGTTTTCCAAGGCCTACGCGATGACCGGGTGGAGGCTTGGTTATGCCTGCGGGCCGAAGGCTATTCTCACCGAAATGCTGAAGATCCATCAGTACTGCATCATGTGTGCGCCGACCACCAGCCAGTACGCGGCGGTGGAAGCGCTGAAGCGCGGAGACGGGGAAGTCGAAAAAATGCGTGATGAATACAACGGCAGGCGGCGTTTTGTCCTGCACGCCCTGCGGGAAATGGGGCTGGACACATTTGAGGCGCTGGGCGCGTTTTATGTGTTTCCGGACATCCGTTCCACCGGCCTTTCCTCGGATGAGTTCGCGACACA
The DNA here is from genome assembly GCA_016286115.1 of Lachnospiraceae bacterium. Lineage (GTDB taxonomy): Bacteria > Bacillota > Clostridia > Lachnospirales > Lachnospiraceae > RUG12461. The sequence continues at coordinate 2,217 of JAEESA010000139.1, read as the reverse complement.
GCTGCTCCGTTCAGAGAAGGTGGCGGTCGTACCGGGGACGGCGTTTGGAGACAGCGGGGAAGGGTTTGTCCGCATTTCGTATGCGTATTCACTTGAAAATCTGAAGATCGCACTGGAGCGGATCCGGCGATTTGTGGAAGGACTGAAGAACTGATGGATATCATTACCGCCAGAAATCTGGGCTTTGAATACATCCGGCGGGATGAAGAAGGCAATGTGGAAGGGATTGAAAAGGCGCTGAATGATGTGTCGCTGGACATCCCGGAGGGCAGCTTTGTAGGGGTCCTCGGAGCCAACGGCTCCGGAAAGAGCACGTTTGCAAAGCACATCAACGCCCTGCTTGTCCCCGAGGAGGGAACCCTCTGGGTGGACGGGATGGATACGAATGACAATTCCCTTCTGCTTAAGATCCGGCAGACAGCCGGTATGGTCTTTCAAAATCCGGACAACCAGATCATCGCCACGATGGTGGAAGAGGATGTGGCATTTGGACCGGAAAATATGGGAGTGCCGCAAAAGGAAATGGAAGAGAGGGTGGAGCGGAGTTTAAAGGCGGTGAACATGAACGCCTTTCGGAAATCCTCTCCGAACCGGCTCTCCGGCGGACAAAAACAGCGTGTGGCGATCGCGGGCGTTATGGCGATGGAACCGAAATGTATCGTGCTTGACGAGCCTACGGCCATGCTGGATCCCGTCGGACGGAAGGAAGTCCTTGCGGCTATTCACGAATTGAATCAAAAGAAGGGGATCACCGTGATCCTGATCACTCATTATATGGAAGAAGTGACGGATGCGGATCTCCTTTTTGTCATGAATAAAGGGAAGCTTGTGATGCAGGGGAAACCGCGGGAGATCTTTTCCCGTGTGAAGGAGCTGGAGGAATACGGGCTTACGGTGCCCCAGGTCACAGCGCTTTCGTATGCGCTCAGGAAAAGAGGGCTGCCTCTTTCGGATGGGATCTTAACAAGAGAAGAGCTTGTAGAGGAGCTTTCGAAGATCCCGATGAAAAGCGGCTTTCAAGAGACCCCGCCGCCCGCGCCCCCGAAGGCTGTTGATCCTACGGCTTTCTGCATCAATCTCAATAATGTGGAATACCGTTACCAGCCGGGCACCAAAATGGAGGTGACGGCTATTTCCGGTGTGGAGCTTTCCATCAAGGAAGGAGAATTTGTCGCGCTCATCGGCCATACCGGTTCCGGAAAGTCTACCCTTTTGCAGCTTTTAACCGCCCTTGAGGAGCCGGCTTCAGGTACAGTATATTTTAAGGGGCAGGATATTTTTGAAAAGAAATATGACAGGAAGAAGCTCAGAGGGAAGGTAGGACTGGTATTCCAGTATCCGGAGCACCAGCTTTTTGCGGAGACGGTTTTTGCAGATGTCTGTTTCGGACCTCTTAATATGGGCGTGGACAGGAAGCAGGCGGAACTTACGGCTTATGATACTATAAAAAAAGTCGGGCTTGAGGATGAATGTTTTTATAAATCCCCCTTTGACCTCTCAGGCGGTCAGAAGAGAAGGGCGGCGATAGCCGGAGTCCTTGCCATGAAGCCGGAGGTGCTCATCCTTGATGAGCCTACAGCAGGCCTTGATCCTAAGGGAAGGGATGAACTGCTGGACATGATCGCATCCCTTAGAGAAGATGCGGGTATGACTATAATACTTGTGTCACATTCCATGGAGGATGTGGCAAGATATGCGGAACGTATAATGGTGATGAACAAAGGAAAACTTCTGCTGGATGATACTGTGAGTGCAGTATTTATGCATCAGTCTGAGCTTAAGTCGGCAGGACTGGCAGTACCTGAGGTGATGGAGATAATGACAGCTCTTTCATCATCAGGGATGCCTGTAAGGGACGATATTTTTACGACTGACGATGCAGCAGAAGAGATACTCAGAGTGCTAAGGGAATACAGAGTAATATAAGCACCGTACAGAAAAAGGAAAAGTAGATTTGCTTCGGGATATAACCATAGGACAGTATTATCAGAAGGATTCCGTGATGCACAGGCTTGATCCAAGGACCAAGATCGTGCTTACTTTTGTGTACATTCTGAGCCTGTTCGTATTTGAAAATCCCGCGGTTTATGCTGTGGCAGCTCTTTTTCTGATAATAGAGATAATACTTTCAGGTATACCGCTGCTGTATATGGTCAGGGGATTAAAGCCCGTTGTTTTTCTTTTAGCTTTTACCGTAGTGGTAAATTTATTGTTTTC
>JAEESA010000138.1 GCA_016286115.1 Lachnospiraceae bacterium | reverse complement strand
TCATAAATGCACACTCCCTACTTATTTTTTCCTCAGCACCGCAAGTGCCGCATAATGAGACACATCAAATTGTTCAGGCGTTCCACACTTCAAGGATATATGGTGTAATCCGGTAATCATCGTGTTTTCTCCTCATAAACCAAAATCAATTATTCTGTAATCCCATCTTCTCAAACATGATATTGTTTACTTGCTCCGTGAGATACAGTTCCGTATCTGTCTCTAACAGATCATAGCTGTCTATTACAGCCTTATCGTGCTTCTTCAATACTTCCTCGTATCCGTAGGCCGTTTCCTTCTTTTTGGGAAAGCGTATGGAACTGTCAAAACTGTCTACGGCAATGAGACCTTTTCTGCTGCAAATATCAAACCATTCATCCTTTGTGTAAAACTTGATATGACCATCCTTCTTAAGTCGCATATAGTCGTCAATGAATCTCTCAGTATCACATTCATTGGGACAGGGATCCGAAATGAACAGCATACCTCCGCTTTTCAAAACTCTGCTCACCGCTCCAATGCTATGCTCTATATCGGGGAAATGATGCAAAGCATATCTTGTCACAATAAGATCAAAGGAATCCGCTGCAAAAGGAAAATCAATCCCGTCATAGCTTACAAACGACAGATTCTTTATCCCTTCGTTTTCGGCTCGTGAACGGTTTGCTTCAAGAGCAGTATTCACTATATCCAAGCCGATCACATCACAGCTGGGATTGCTCTTCGCAATCGGAAAAGAAAGATATCCACTTCCGGTTCCAAGATCAAGGATTCTCATCCCCTCACTGATCTTCACAAATTCAAGTATCCTTTTCAGATGCTCTGAATCCTGCGTCTGTCTGTTATAAAAATCCCCTGTGGCAAAGCTTTCTTCAAAGCCTTTTCGGGTATCATTTATACTTTCCGTAATGTCCATAATCATTTATCCATCCCTATCCACTGTATGAAGGCTGTCTTGTCGCTGCTGTTATACCCTGCCTTCTCATAGAAATGCAGAGTCTCCGGTTTCTTTGATCCGGTAAGAAGCATCATTTTATAACAGTTTTCCCTCTCAGCGATCTTCCTGGCATAATCCAGACACTCTCCTGCATAACTATTCCCTCTGAAATCCTCATGTGTTACCACATTTTCAACAAAGGCATACGGTCTCACATTCCTTGTCAGATTCGGTATGATCACACATACGCAGGAAGATACAATCTGACCATCGATTTCCTTTACAATCAGATGATGATTCGGATCCTCGATGATCTGATTCCATGTTTTTTCAAGATGCGCATTCAGCTCTGGAATACTGTCTTCATGCAAAAACAGATAGAGCTTAAGCAATGCATCTAAGTCTTCTTTTCTTGCTTCCCGTACCATCAGTTGAATAATCCTTTCTCCTATAATAATTACAGCTTCACAAATCATCATGTATCCTTACGCAGGATATTCAGGTACTCTTCATACGAAAATACCCTGTTGCGTGACGCATTTGTCGTTTCCTTCAATATACCTGCCTGAATCAACTTCCCCACAGCCGCCGATACCGTGTTATAGCTTACTCCAAGATCAGCCGCCGTTCTTTTGATATCAATGATAGGATACTGCTCTATATAATCAAAAACTCTTCTTACGTTATCATTCTTTCTTGCGGTAACAGGAAGTTTTTCAATATTCCCCTCATGGAGTGCTGAAAGCTTTTCAACCGTAGCCAGGGAATCCTTTGCCGCTGCCGATACCGCTTCAAGAAAGAACCCAACCCACTGCTCATAATTTCCGCTTCTTCTTACCTCTGAAATACGGTCATAGTATTCTATCTGGTTCTTTTTCAAAAAGTAGGATATATAAATAATCGGCTTGGATATGTAGCCCTGCTCCATAAGATACAGCAATATCATCAGTCGCCCAACTCTTCCGTTTCCGTCAAGGAACGGATGGATCGTTTCAAACTGATAATGGATCAGCGCAATCCTAATAAGCGGATCGTAATCATCACCTTCGTTCATATATCTTTCCAGATCAGTCAGCGCATCATTCATATCCTCCACATTAGGCGGAATATATCTTGCCTCCTTAAGTGTACAGTTAGCCGCACCAATCCAGTTCTGCGATCTGCGAAACTCACCCGGATTCTTTTCCTGCCCTCTTATCCCAGCAAGAAGCTCCTGATGGATTTCTCTTAAAAGCCTGTTGCACAAAGGCAGCTTCTCTAATCTGCCTATCGCATATGTACAGGCTCTTACATAATTGATGACATCTCCAACATCAAGATTTGTATTTCCGTCAACATCAGGGTCAAGAACATCATCCAGCGTACACTGTGTACCTTCTATCTGCGAAGAGATAAGCGCTTCTTTTCTTACATACATGGAAATGAAAAGTTCTACATTCGGTATAAGTTTTGCCGCCGTGTCGAGCCTTACTAGATCCCTGTTTGCTTCCACCAGCTTCTTTACTATATCGCTGTTTATATTAAGCTCCGGATTCGGAGGCAACGGCGAAGGCTTAAATGACTGATATGCCGCTTCACCGCTCAGATTTGTTACCAATTCACCCGATCTACCCATAGGAACCTCCTTCTTTTTGAAATAACAGTTCTATAATACATCGCTTATTTCAATTTGTAAAGTATTTATTGAAATATAGGTGTTGTTTTCTGCCTTTTATTTCAAATTCTATATTTCCCTACGCGCCCCAAATGCAAATGAAAAAAGGTTACCATTCACGGCCGAATCGCGCACTTGCTGCGCGATTACGGGCCATAACTTATGGTTTGAGATGGGTTTTGCCCATCGCCGCAGGCGATTTATAATGGCAAAACCCGTTACTATCACGGTCCAAAGGGCCGTGAATAGTAACATAAACTGATTGTCGGTTTCAACGAAGCATGAAATCACGTATTCATTTATCAGATACATTCACATACAGGAAGCTGCTGAGGTTTACGCTGCCGTCCGTAGTGATGAATATATTTACATCCCTGTACATCATTGCGGACGGTTATTTTGTCGCAAATTTTGCGGGAAAGACGGAATTCGCGGCTGTCAATCTGATCATACCCGTTTTGAACATCATGGGAACTATCGGCTATATGTTCGGTGTGGGCGGGAGCGCACTGATCGCAAAGACTTTGGGAGAAAAAGATCACAAACGGGCGAACAGCCTGTTTTCCCTGATCGTGTCTGCATCTTCCTGCCTTGGTTTTCTTATGACGGTGCCGGGCTTTATATTTATGCGCCGGATTTCGGCCTGGCTCGGCGCAGAAGGGAAACTCCTTGAAAACAGTGTTCTTTATGGGCGGATCTTTATCCTGGCACTGCCTGCGTGGATACTGGTGTATGAGTTCCAGCTTTTCTTTGTCACTGCCGAAAAGCCGGGGTTGGGGCTTGCGGTCACGGTATGCTCGGGACTGTGTAATGTTGTGCTGGATGCACTTTTTATCATCGGCTTTAAGTGGGGGCTTGCGGGTGCAGCGGCAGCCTCGGCTTTAACCCAGATAGTAGGGGGCGTGTTTCCGCTGATCTACTTCGGCCGAAGGAATAACAGCCTCCTCAGGCTGGTGAAGCCTGTTTGGGATGGCAGGGCGATAGTTAAAAGCTGCACAAACGGATCCTCGGAATTCATGGCTGAAGCTGCAGTGTCTTTAGTCGGGATGGTCTACAATGCACAGCTGCTTAAGTATGCGGGTGAGGATGGGGTTGTCATTTACGGCCTGATAATGTATGTCAGCCTGATCTTTACTGCCGTGTTCGTTGGATATTCTAATGGGATAGGGCCGGTATTCAGCTATCATTACGGCGCACTAGATCATGGGGAACTTAGGAACCTGTTAAAAAGGAGCCTGATCATCATCGGGGTTACATCCGCAATGATGTTTGTTATTTCCGAAGCGATTGCCCATCCGTTTTCCGCCTTGTTTTTGCGGGAGGCATCGGATCTGCTGCCGGATACCGTGCATGCGTTCAGGATCATCTCCGTCGCATACCTGTTCACGGGAATGGCTGTTTTTGGATCGGCTTTCTTTACTGCCCTGAACAACGGGCATATATCGGCGTTGATATCTTTTTTGCGGACGTTTGTGTTTGAACTTGGGGCTGTGCTCATGCTGCCGGTACTGTTCGGATTGGACGGCATATGGTATTCTGTTGTTATCGCAGAACTGATGGCGGCTGCCACCGGGAGCATCTTTATGTTTGTTCTGCGAAGAAAATATCTCTATTAGTTCTTATAAAAAAATTAATAAAAGGGGGATGAAAACATGGAAAGGAAAAAGGGAGATCTTCTTGCAAAAGGATATGATCTTCTGGATGGCGTCACGGTACCTGTGGGGACAACAAATATTGATCCGGAAGAGGCAAAGGCGGTCAAGTGCAACAACGGTACCTTCGTCGGCAAGGAGACAGACGGGCTGATCATCTGGAAGGGCATACCCTATGCAACTCAGCCTGTGGGGGAGCTTCGCTGGAAGAAGGCACTTCCTGCCCAGGATGATGATGGCGTGTACGATGCGACAAAGCCAGGACATGTTCCCATCGGACCTGCTAATGACTCAATGGAAACTGCGGAGTTCGGAGAAGATTGTCTCGTGTTGAACATTTATTGCAATACAAGTTGCACTGACTTAAAGAAGCCTGTCATGGTGTGGATTCACGGCGGTGGATTCTGCGCCGAATCCCAGGCGTCGCCATTATACGACCTTACCAATATTTCTAAACAGTGCCCCGACATTCTGTTTGTGTCCATCGATTATCGGCTCGGATTCCTGGGATTCATGAACTTCGAGCGGGTTCCGGGCGGAGAGAATTTCAAGGAGGCAGGTAACCTCGGTCTTCTCGACCAGCTTGAGGCCCTAAGGTGGATACAGAAAAACATCGCCGCATTCGGCGGAAATCCGGACAACGTTACGATCTTCGGCGAGTCAGCAGGCTCGGCAAGCGTAACGTTCCTCCCTCTTATCGACGGAAGTGAGGGGTTGTTTGCGAGGTGCATCGCACAGAGCGCCAACATAGCCTACTGCGACACAATGGAGCACGGAATCCACGTTACTCAGAACTTCCTGACTGCTACGGGCTGCCAGACCATGGACGAACTGATGAAACTCACCACCGAGCAGTTGATAGACGCCTACCTGAAAGCAGGCGCCATTGACAAGAACAGTCTTCTGGGATTTGCCAATTTCCCACTCCTGGACGGCGTAACGCTCCCCGAGGACCGGGCGGTAATGTACGATATGTGGGGAGATGAGAAGAGAGCCAAGATCGATCTGATGATCGGGTCTAACCAGGACGAAATCAGGTACTTCGTTCCATCCGAGGGCGGCGAAGAAGGCTTCAAGGATGTTCTGAGGTGGATTGCAAAGAGAGATCGCGCGCTGCTTAATGACCAGGAGAAAGTCATGTATGACGACTTCATGGCCACCCTCGGGGGCGAAAGCGAGGGAAGGAGACTTGAGCAATATTGCAATGACATCAACTTCCGCGCCGGTAACACCAATATGGCCATCAGGCACTCAGCCGCCGGAGGCAACACATACATGTACTTTGTAAAGAAGCCGGTGACAACTCCTGAGCTTGGCGCTATACATGCGGCTGAGATTCCGTACCTGTTCGATACCATGATGGTGGATCCGATGGGTAGCGGAAAGATTGTTAGTAATGAAGATTGTGAGTTCCGCCACGTCGTAAAGGAGATGTGGACAAACTTCGCCCGGACGGGCAACCCTTCCACCGATAAATACGAGTGGAAGAAGTTCTCGGGAGACGACCGCCAGACGATGGTATTCGACGATGCCATTGGCATGCAGAAGGATATTTTCGGAAAGCGTGAGGACCTTATGATGTCCTGGGCTGAGCGCCTTGGGAACGGATCATCCAAGAGAGTCTGTTGATGTGAGATATGAGAAGGTAATTCGAGAAAGGAGTTATAGACATGAAAAGAGAATTCAAGGATCTGATGAGGCTAGAGCAGTACGACTACTTGAACAGTGAAATCAAGGGAGATTTCGATAAGGCCCATGCTGTCAAGTGCACAAACGGCACTTTTGTCGGAACCGAGGAGCACGGAGTCGCATCGTGGCTGGGCATCCCCTATGCGAAGCCACCAGTAGGAGAGCGCCGCTTCAAAGCACCTGAGTACGTGGATGCAGATGATCGTATTTTCGAGGCCAAATACTACGGAAAGGGTGCTTTCGGCTCAACGGGCTATCCGGACTGCGTACAGAAGATAGAGTCCGAGGACTGCCTCTACCTGAACATCTGGCTCAACGCTGACGACAAGACCGAAAAGAAACCGGTAATGGTATGGATTCACGGCGGGGCATATGTTGTCGGCTCAGGATCTCAGGCCTCCTACAGCGGAGCCAACCTCGTCCAGAAGCAAAGCGATATTATTATGTTAACTATCAACTACCGTCTGAACATGTACGGCTTTATGGACTTTTCGTCGGTGCCCGGCGGTGAAAGCTTTGGGACTGCGCCCTGCAACGGTCTCTTGGACCAGGCTATGGCGCTTCGATGGGTACACGAGAACATCGCTGCTTTCGGCGGCGACCCGGACAATGTGACTATCTTCGGACAAAGTGCCGGCGGCGGTTCGGTATCCATTCTGCCGGTCATGAAGGAAGCGAACCGGTATTTCCAGAAGGTCATCGCCCAGAGCGGCTCGACCGGTCTGGCCTTCCCGGTCGGCTGCGAAGCCGCGCAGGGCAAGACTAAAGCACTGCTCGAGTACACCGGCTGCAAGACCATGGACGACATCATGGCACTGAGCGAAGAGAAGCTTCATGAGGCATATGTCGGAGCAGTAGGGTACTTCACGTCCTGTCCCTACTACGGCACAGAGGTGCTTCCCGAGGCACCTATCGAGATGTATAAGAAAGGCTATGCGAAACACATAACAATCATGGCTGGCAGTACGGCCGACGAGGCCAGACTGTTCATGGGCGAGGGTCCGATGTTCAGCGTGGAAGAGCAAAAGATATTTGCCCAGCGCACCGTCGGAGACGCAGTTCCCTATCTGAAGGAAGAGGACAAAAAGTATTATGAGGAATTTAAGCGTGTCTGCAGGTTCCAGGAGCCGGGGCTTATCGAAACGGAGTTCATAGATGAGCTCATGTTCAGGGTTCCCATGCTTAAACAGCTCGACGAGCAGAGTGCGTGGGGCAAAACCTACAGCTACTACTGGTCGTATCCGGGCAGCAATCCTGATGTGGGAGCAGCACATTCCGTGGAGCTCATATTCGTGTTCGACGTTCGCTGTGTCGGGACGAGCAGTGCTTTCAACGGCACGAACATCCCCGATGAGATTTTTGACACCGTTCAGCAGATGTGGACCAATTTCGCGCGTTGCGGCAACCCATCCACAGATAAGGTTGAATGGAAGCCTTACTCGGCCGGGGAACAGAACGTCCTGGACATCGCCGGACCTGATGACATACGTATCAAACGTGATCTGCTGGCTGACCAATACAAGGCCGTGCTCCCCCTGGTAGATTACTATCAGTTCATGGACAAGTACTTTACCCCTGCCTACATGTTTGATATCCTCGCCGCACGTGAGCAGAAATCATAGGCTCTGTCGGTACTTCAGACAGAACAAGCCGAAGGAAGTGTATTTTTGGATAGAAAGAAAAATGAATCTATGAAAAGGAGATTGAAGCAATGAGTGGAATGGTAATGATGGGATTGGATGAAGCGACAGCGAAGATGTATGCTCTGTACGGAGAGAACAGAAAAATTACAGACGGGAATTATGACCGTTCGCTGGGAGTCAAGTGCATCAACGGCACTTTTGTCGGAAAGAAGACGGGGAATATCATTGCATACAAGGGTATACCCTTTGTGGGAAAGCAGCCGGTCGGGAACCTGCGCTGGAAGGCGCCGGTGGATGTCACTCCGGACGACGGCGTGTACGAGGCGTACTACTTCGGAAAGGCTCCCTGCCAGGTGGGAAGTCCCGGTCAGATGGGAGGCCTCTACCCCCAGGGTGAGGACTGCCTGAATCTGAATATCTGGAAAGCTGATGAGAAAGGGACTCAGAAGAAACCGGTCATGGTGTGGATCCATGGCGGCGCCTATGAGCTCGGCGCCACACCCGAGCCCCGCGAGGAGGGTACCAGCTTCGTGCAGGAGAACCCGGACATCATCCTCGTCTCAATCGAGTACCGGCTCAACGCACTCGGATTTCTTCGCCTTTCACACCTGCCGGACGGAGCGGATTACCCGGATGCACAGAACCTTGGCCTTATGGATCAGCTGGCGGCGCTGAAGTGGATACACGAAAATATTTCGGGCTTCGGAGGAGACCCGGAAAATGTGACGATATTCGGCCAGTCAGCAGGAGGCGGATCCGTATCCCTGCTGCCTTTGGTGGAGGGCTCGCATAAGTATTTCAGGCGCG